>JACNGQ010000281.1 GCA_014384025.1 Planctomycetota bacterium
AAAGCTGCTTTTCGGTCTTAGAATTCTCAAACGGCTCGAAAACACAATTCTGCATAAGGCTTCTGCGATTCACGTTCTGTCTAAATTTACCAAAGCGCAGATTCAGTATTTTCACGGTCTTGCAGATAAGAGCACGATTATCCCTCACTGGATTCAGCCAGAATACATCCGAACTCACAAAAAAGCCGAAGCCAGGGCACTGCTGGGTTGGCCTCAAAACATTCCGGTCCTGTTCACCATCCGAAACCATATTCCACGCACAGGCCTTGATATCGCAATCGATGCAATTACACCACTTACAATTCAAAAACGCTGTATTTTCGTAGTAGCCGGTGATGGACCAATGCGAACAATGCTCCAACAACGAGCAATAAAAGCTGGTGCTGGTCCTGCACAAGTAGCATTCACAGGTCATTTGCCTAACAAGAAACTCATGCTGGCGTATCAGGCAGCAGACCTTTTTGTTTTGCCGACTATAGAATTGGAATGCTTCGGGTTGATTATTCTTGAAGCTCTTGCTATGGGCTGTCCGATAGTTGCTACCAACGTTGCGGCAATACGGGAACTCCTTGAGCCAATACTGCCAAATTTTATCGTTCCTGCAAACAACGTAACGGCTATGAGAACAAAACTACAGGATTATTTGAATGGAAAGCTTGTAGTTCCAAATCAGGCGACTTTGATTAACTATATACAGAGTAGATATGCAAAAAAAGTCATTTCTCAAAAAATGATAGATTTAATGACCAAACTCACTGGTAAGTAAATTTCCAATGATTGAAATCCGCAGTAGTATTGCAGCGGAAGAATAAAATGCACTTTCAATTATTGTTGAAATAGGCATGAATGCTTGCAGAGGTTTTTTCACTGAGATAAATCCTTATCTAAAAAGTTAGTGAAATATAAGATTTAGTGAAAACCTCTCTGTAATCAAAAATCACCTTATGTAGAACTTCTAAGAAGGTAGAGACGATGAGAATAGCTGTTCTTAATATAACTGGAGGGGGAATGAGCGGGGGATATCAGAAATATTTGCATAATATTATCCCCAGAATGGCCCGGCATCCTGATGTTGAAGCTATCCTTTGTACTTTTCCTAAATCATTTAACGGTCAGGACTGGTTCGGCAGCCTCTCGAATGTTGAATTTGTACATTCTTCCCTATTTCAACCGTTGTGTAATGCCGTTGGTTATAACTTAAAACAAGCCCTGAGAAGGTTTTGCCCCGACGTAATATTTATCCCAACAGCTCAATATTTGAAGTTCGGAGATATAGCGGTAGTCAATATGGTTCGAAATATGGAGCCCTTTGCTTATTCCGGCAGGAAAAATCCCTTCTCAGAAAAGCTCCGGAATATTGTTCGCAGAAAGTTAGCTTCCGATGCTGTGCGGAGATCGCAACGAGTAATTGTGTTGTCGAACTACGTAAAACAATTTCTTGTTGATAATTTGAAAATTCCTGAAAACAAAATAAGTGTTGTTTACCATGGCATTCAACATGACAAATCTTTCAATTGTGTCAAGCCATTGGTTGTTCCGGATAGCTGGAAAGATAATTTCCTGTTTACTGCAGGCTCTATTCGTCCCGCAAGAGGCCTTGAAGATATTCTTTATGCATTAAAGCACCTTGATGCAGAGAAATTTGATATTAATCTGCTGATAGCTGGCGCGACTGCCCCAAATATGTTACCTTATCTAAAGTCACTCAAAGCTAAGATTGCGGAATTTGGATTGCAGAGGAAAATTATTTGGTCTGGCAGCCTGAATCCTGAGCAAATGAGCTGGTGTTACAAAAACTGTCAACTTTTTGTAATGACCAGTCGAGTGGAGGCTCTTGCAATGATAGCTTGCGAAGCTATTTCGAGAGGTCGCATATGTATAACGGCTGATAGCTCCGTTCTACCGGAAGTATTTAATAATGCCGCCGTTTACTATCCAGCCAACAATAGCAGACTCTTGGCAAAAACAATTCAAACTACACTGGCATGGAGTGACCATCAACGAAATGAAATGTATGGTTTGATGAGGAAACGCACTTCAGAGTTTCCTTCATGGGACGAAACTGCCGATAAAACTGTTAATGAACTCAAGTTTGCTATTGAAAACAATAAACACCAAGAAACTGATACCAGTGATTGACTCTTTAGATAAAACATACTGGATATTTCAATCATAAAACTTCATAAATAATTAACTTGTATTTTTTCCTCCGCTTATCCACCCACAACGACAGCTTTTTTTGCACAGCCTTGCTAAATTCAGGTTCTTCGTTTTCATCCTTCACAAGGCTCACAATATAATCGATCTCTTTAGAAACATTCTTATCCTCACTAGTTGTTATATCTCGTTCTGCATAAAAACCTATTCGATGGTCAGGTACAGCAATCAAATCTTCTTCAGCAGTGTTCTCCTTTAGCCACTTCGCAACTTCTCTGTAACCTCTCTTTTCTACACGTAGAGGCCTTATCAATTTTGGCAAACAAATAGCAACACCAACTGCCACCAGAATAAAAAACCATAGCTGAGGCTTTGGATTCTTCTCTAAAGAACCTTTGGGGAACCGAATGCTTAGCCATTCGGCAAATACTTGCAAACCTATAGGCACATAGAAAATTGAGAACACAATCAGTGGTAAACAATGTCTTCTACTTATATATCCCTGACTATAACGCAGTAGAATCATCATAATTACGTTTAGCAAAATAAAAACAGGCATAAAAAACCTTTCGGCTATTGCCCCATTATTTTTGTTAAAATGGAAATAAAAACCATACAATAGGGCCGGCAAAAAAAAGTACATTAAATTCTCACTAATTTCTCCAATGAGTCTGCCAAAGGCTTTTATTATTATGCTCGTAATGCTATATATACTGTTGCGATTGTCAACGTTTACCTCTTGTTCTGATTTTGCCTTGGAAAAAGATTCGATATACGCTTTAGGGGAATCGAAAAGTTGTCTCAATTTTAGCGGGGCAATTCCCTCTCTTTCTCTCACATAAGGAGCCATTGGAAGAACAAATCCAATCAGAAGAATAAACAAAGCACAGGTTAGTTTGGCTCTGCTATTATTACAGTTTGGCTTCAGTAATTGTATACATAACCACACAATACCATAAAGCACCAATTGAGCACATTCAGGCCTAATTGTATACCCAAGCCCTGCAACCAGACCGGTTATGCCCAAAAACCACAATTTGCCTTGTTCTACACCCCAAAGCAAAAACAGAAAACCAACCGCCAAAAATAAAATATGAGGCCAATCTCTCAACACATCACTTCCGAAATTCGCGGGATAAGGTAGCAAAATCAGAATCAGCAGAGCCCAAAAGCTGTTGCGAGAACCAACAAAAAGCTTACCTATAAAATACAAAGGTATAATTGCAAGCAATCTACATAACAAAGTTATACTTTGGGCCGTGTATGCTAAAGTTTGTGCCGATGGACTGCCATTGAATAAGCCAACGAATTTAAGGGCAATAAAAATAAGAAAAGGATAGCCCGGCGGGTGTGATATTATAACACTTCTTGGATCAATCGATAACTTCTGGGCCCGCTCAATATAAAAAATGCCATCCTGGGCAATAAGAACGGTTGTGGTAATTAAGTAAATTCCAAGCAAAGATGCAATAAAGAGAAGAATAATTAAGTTGACTTCATCCTCCTTATACCTTATTGGCTTGGTTTCTGATTTACTTGCTATCATATATCATCCGTGATAATTCAAAAAACGTATTTTCAACCAATATCGATAAGGTCCAATAACCTTAAGGATAATCTAACACCTTATGACAAGCAATAATTTTATAGTGATTAAGGTTAAAAAGAGTTGAAATTCCAACCTTATTTCAGATATACGGATCAAGCCATGTTCTCTTTTTACTACAATATTTGAAACAAAGGTGTGCTTTTTTCGTACAGTACCACAATTGTAAGTGTTTTGATCATATTGATGTCATCATTGCTGAGGGCCCTGTTGCCTTCATACTCATCAACTGAGTGTACAAATCGGCGCAAGGTTTATTAGTAATATCGTCAGCAACTTCTATCTTGCTTTCCCTGTCCGACTAATGTATCATCCAACAGTCAAAAAATAATGTAGGGTTGTTCGTTACATTACAATTATATGACAATATCCTTAGACTGCTCGGTCTTTAGGCGAAAAACTCAATTGAATATTGGGTCTGAGAGGATTTCTAAAAGAACAAAAGCTTGACTTATGAGTACGAAAAGCATCATTAGAACATTGATTAAGTTCGGGAAGTCGCCCCTGAATATTGAAGACCCATTTCTTGTTCAAAAATCCCTTTTGGGTGGAGAAAAACACCTGGCAGTTTTTGATGTTGGCGCATATGTCGGCGACATCACAACCACCTATGCGAAAATCTTTCCTCAGGCAACAATTTACTGCTTCGAACCTTTCCCCAATTCCTTTAATAAACTTTGCCACCTGACTAAAAGCAGTTCCATAAAGCCTTTTCAAATTGCTCTTTCCGACCAAAACAGCCAGGTAAAGCTTCAGATCAATACGGACCGAAGCTGTAACTCAATGTTTCCGAGACCAACTACCGGAGCAAAGTATTACTCGGAAAGTTCACGTTACATCGGCCGAATAGAGGTTGAAACACAAACCCTGGACACTTTCTGTAACACAGAAGGCATCGCTGACATCGACATCCTGAAACTGGACATAGAAGGTGCCGAATTAAAGGCACTCAAGGGAGCACTTGGAAAACTGAGTGATAAACGGATAAGACTAATCTTCGCCGAAGTGATGTTTGTGGCTCACTATGAGGGCGGATGTCTTTTCCATGAAGTGTCAGAATTTTTAAGTCGCTATGATTATACATTGTTTAATCTTTACAATTTGAAACGGGCACGCAATGGCCAGCTTAGGTGGGGAAATGCAATTTTCTTGAATCCTCAAATGCAAGAAATAAGTGTATCTACCTGTTCGTAATCTGCCGGCTACTACTTTTGAAAATCCTGACATTTTCTGTCTTTAAATCTGTAAATATTTTCTATGTGTTCAAAATACACTCATGCAATTAATCTCGTCGATTGAACTATCAGGAAAATAAGACTGCCTGTTTTCCACACCAGTCACCATATTCACATTAGGCCAATCAAGGTGACATTAATCGCACAGCAATTACTGCTTTTGTCCAGTAGAACAGCGACTTGAAATTCGGATGTCGACGGAAAGATTGACCAAGTAGTTTAGTTGCCTGGCTATACGATCCCTCTCTAAATGCACAACGTCCGGTCTTAAGACCTTCTTTGCTAAGTACCTTCATAGCTATTTTGGACGGAACAGCTTTATCACCACCCTTTTCGTAATAAAAGCGTTCAAGAACTGTAAACTCAGTAAGGCAATTCTCAAAAGAAACAGTTGAAAGATTGCCAGAATGGCGGCGTCTTTTGAAAGTAGGATTGGGCAGTGCTACAAATCTATGCTTCATTGAAAGAGAAAGCCAAAGGTCATAATCAGAGCAGACGCGCAATAATATATCAAAAGTTACACCATCCTTCAATATCTTTCTGGGAAACATAGAGCCACAAGAATGAACGATGATAGTTTGAAATAAGTGTTTGGTAATGCTTCCGCTGAATAGTTTTCTTTTACATTTACCGTAAACGTTGCCATCTTGGTCAATTCTAACATATGAGCCGTAAGCAACAACATCGCCAGCTTCTGTTTCCATAACTTTAACCAGTCGTTCGATAGCATCAGGAAATAACAGATCATCGGAATCTATGAACGAGATATATTTACCGCGTGCAAGTTCTATAAGTTTATTTCTAGCGGCGGCGTCACCGCCATTTTCCTGCCAGTGATAAGTAATTGGGACACCAAGCTGTTTAATCATGTCCTCGGTGCCATCTGTTGAACCGTCATCGACCACAATGATTTCATAATCCTTATAAGTTTGCGCCAGGATGCTCTCGAGTGTTTCTTTGAGATAATATTTCCGATTATAAGTTGGGACACAAATACTGACTTTAGGTTTATGTGAGGATGTAATAATTTTCGATTGACTTCCAAGCCATTCGACCTCATTTACTTTACCTTGTATACACTCCTTAATCAAACTGCATAATTGTTTGCCGATAACAGTGATATCAAATCTTTGAGCTTGAGCACTTCCTGCTTGGGACATTTTTTTTCGTAATTCAATGTTGTCAATTAACTCACTGATTCTGTCGATCCACTCCTGAATGTTCAAAGCGTGAAAACCCGTAATTCCATTACGAACATATTCCGAGTTTACACCGACCGGTGATGCAACAACCGGCAAATTGGCAGCCTGGTATTGTAGAATTTTAAAGCCACATTTTCCGCGGGTAAATCGGTTAACCGGCAGCGGAGCCAAACCAATATGGCTCGTTGTTAAATCCTCAACCTGTCTCTCCAAAGACCATCTGCGTTTTTCCACTTCCATGTTCTTCAGATTAAAGAAGTTATCGCATATCATCCTCAAAACGACACTGTCATAACGCTGACCGATTTGTTCAAGGGCTGGTTTTAATTCTGCAAGATACTGTAATGTACTCCTGCTGCCGATCCAGACAAGACGAATTCTGCCATCATCCTTCACTTTACCTTCAACTCTATATGCTTTAGTATCCAGTCCTGTGGGCAAAATCATAACCTCAGCATTGAATTTTTGTGCATGTTGAGCCAAATAAGAGTTGCCGGCAATAACAACATCAGCCAGCTTGACGCTTCTGCGAAAGCTGTTGAAGTGAGACGGACTATTACGGTTTGGGCGATGAGGATTATACATGATAGCATCGTCAAAATCATAGATGATCTTCTTGCTGTTTCGACGCAACAACATAGCATCACGAAAATTCAAGCCTTTTTTTTGAAGGAAAACAACATCAAAATCTTCTGCTTGCTTGAAGAGCTTTTTTCGTGCTAAAAAACCAGCCGGCAATTTCGCAACTTTATAATCTATACCGTTTTTGCTTAAAGTATCAAGGTGTATTTGTATACGCTGTCTAAAGCTTGCGCGTTCCGGATTATTCGTCAAAACAAAAAGTCTCATTACCTTTTTCTTCCAGTTTTTTTAAGTGCATTATTCTGCAGAGTCTTAGTTAAATGAACAATGCAGGTCTGTCTATTTACTATGACGTTTTTCTCAAACAAAAGCTCGAAACTAATCCGCTGGCATAAATACTATCTCGATTCCATGGCAAGGAAATATGTAGCAAAGGTGTTGTTCGTAAAACTCTATAAAAAACCTATGGCAATTGATTAAAATGCCAAATGCTTTTTTGATTTGTCGAGAGAGCCAGAAAGGAGACCGAAACACAAGCCGCTGTGATATTATATTTATTCTTATGTCCGTGTAAAAATTGGGAACTTTTCTTTTTAGTTGACGTTCCGTATCTACAAAATAATAAAAGGTATATAAGCCAAAAAACCTCTTATGCGTATAATCCGAGTAGTAATATGGATTGGAAAAATGAGGTACAAATACATGTGCTTCACCGCTTTTCTTGAGGACCCTGACTATTTCTCGTATTAGACCTTCGAAATTTTGTATATGCTCAAGTACACTTCTGCAATGGATTTCATCGACGCAATTGTCCGGCAGGAAAGATAAACCATTCTCTATGTCGGCAACTATGTCAACATTTGGCAAGTCCACTTTATCAACCGTAATTCTGCCGTGTATACTTTTCTGGCCGCATCCCAATTCAATAATTAACGGGCCGCCATTACTAATTATCTTCTCAAGATCAATCTTTACAAAAGATTCCATCTCTACTCACTGTTCAAAAAATATAATATCCAACTGGAATTAACTATAAAATCTGCAGTCAACAGTATAATAAACAATTTTTCAATTAAATCAAGCCGGCATTTAGTGAGCTTTTGCAATCAACTCCGTAATTTATTTTTCTTTTTTTTGACCCTTGAATGCTGTGAAAAATGTGTTTTGAAACGCTTTAATCTTTTGATAACATAGAGGGTTTCAACTACAATAGATTGTAAAATAATGACACATAAGTGAAGATCGAGTTCGTAAAATAAGGCTGGCAAGACAAACATTATAAGAGAAATGAAGCTTTCAAAAATCAATGAGTAAGTGCAAAATATGTAACAATTCAGAAGCTAGCAAAACTTACATTGCTCGTGAAATGATGTTTGGTTACGGAGACGAGTTCGAATATTTTGAATGCTCAGAATGTGGTTGTTTACAAATCAAATTATTTCCAAATAACCTGGCAAAATACTACTCCCCAGATTATATGTCATTTTGCAAACCAAATATACCGAAATTGTTTTTTCCTATATCTTTCATAAAACAACGACGATTACGCTATAGTCTTGGTGAGAAAGATTTGTATGGGATCCTATTTTCAAAAATATTTGGCAATCCTTCAATTCCAGTGTGGCTCCCGAAAGCTGAGGTGAAATCTGATTATAGTATTCTGGATGTTGGTTGTGGTGTTGGTCGGTTACTTTTACGTTTAAGGAGAAAAGGTTTTTATAATCTTACTGGAATTGATCCCTTCATCAAGGATAACATTTTCTACAAAAATGGTGTCCAAATATATAAAAAGTATTTGGAAGAATTCGAAGGACAATTTGACTTTATTATGCTACATCATTCTTTGGAGCATATGCCAGATCCCCTATCATCCATTAAAGAATTATATCGCCTTGTGAAACCTAAAAGATACGTATTGATTAGAATACCTATTGTCTCATCATTCGCTTGGAGAAAATATAGAACAAACTGGATTCAACTGGATGCTCCTCGCCATCTGTTCCTTCATTCTGTCAAGAGTATTCAGATTTTGGCAGATAAAACTAATTTTAAAGTTGCAGATGTTGTCTATGATTCAAAATCCGTCCAATTCTGGGGAAGCGAGCTATATGAAAAACAAATTGAAGTCAAAAAGAGACACTCCTTTTATTCAAATATCAAGAAGAGACAATCCTTTTTTTCAAAGAAAGAACTTCAAAAATATGAGCAAAAAGCCAAAGAGTTGAATGCCCAAAAAGATGGAGATCAGGCATGTTTTTACTTATATAAAGAGTAAAAAGACAACAACATGCCCATTGGACATATGAAAAATCCTAAACTTTCAATCATTATAGTCAGTTGGAATGTACGAGAATACCTCCTTAAGTGCGTGCGTTCTATTGAAGAAAATGAGCCTTCCTGCCCTTTTGAAGTAATCATTGTTGATAACGCGAGTACTGATGGCACCGTCGATGCGATAAAAAAAGAATTTTCCCAAGTGGTAGTAGTTGAAAATAAAGAGAACCGCGGCTTCGCGGCAGCAAATAATCAGGCTGTTGAGCTGTCACAAGGCGAATATGTTTTTTTATTAAATCCAGATACAATCTTGCATCCGAAATCGCTGGACATCCTTGTCAAGTTTATGGACAGTAATGAAGACGTGGGTGCTTGCGGACCGAAACTTTTGAACGTTGATGGTTCAAATCAGGATTCTGTCAGATGCTTTCCTTCTTTTCGTGGGGCTTTGCATAGGCATACAGCGTTCAAGCTCTTGGGCATCTTCAAAGGCCAATACAAGAAGTGGGTAATGTACGACTTTAAGTATAATTACCAAAAAGATGTTGACCAGGTAATGGGAGCGGCAATGATGATAAGAAAGTCCGTAACTGAGCAAGTGGGTGTAATGGATGAACGTTTCTTTATGTATTACGAAGAGGTCGATTTATGTTATAGGATTAAGCAGGCTGGTTGGCGTATTGTGTATATACCTCAAGCGTTTATTACTCATATTGGCGGCGGTTCTTCGGGACAGATACCTGTGAGTAAGCGTATAATGGCAATGACAAGCCTGCTCAAGTTTTTCAGAAAGCATCGTGGAATATGGACTACACACATTTTTAGTTGTGTTTTCAAACCTGCGGTTGTTCTCAGAGACCTGATGAATATTGTGTTCGGCACTATTAAGTATATATTTGCGACGGCAACCTTAGACAAGAAAGCTCGTAAAAAAACGGCAGAAAAGATAAAGAATTCTGTGATATTGATCTGGAGATACTGTAGTCGGTTCAGGCTTTTGAAGTTGTAAAATGCTGATGGTTCTCCTATAAATCCTGAGTACCATCAAACCAGGGAGCACTGTAGCTTCCTTTTTCCACAAGCTCGAGAATATAACCTGCTATTCTTACACAGTTGAAGCGTTCGTGGGTCCATTGCATTCCGGCATCAGCTATTTTTTTTCTTTCTGTTTCATGATTGAGATACCAGTCTGCCAGTTCGAAAAATTCATCCACCGTGTCAAAATACTTCAAATGCACCCCATCCTGGAAGAGAAGGTCTGTGTCAGGTACCCGTTTGGCTAACACAAAAGCACCCCCGGCAAGATAATGTGTTAATCTGTCAGAATGATACATCCTTACCGAGTTAACAGCATTTACATGCGCTCCGATACAAGCGCCACTGATAGCATATAGATAATCAAAACCGCCAATCTGGGGCCGTCCGCAACAGCCGTAAAGTGTGCAATTATCTCGTTTAGCAAGTTCGGTTATGAGTTTTTCCCTTAAATTCTCACTTGTATCCGCATGATGCCATGCCGAACCCGTCCACAAAATATCTGTTTGCCATTCAGAGGCTACTTCATAACGATGATCGTTATCTGGGTCACACATATTTGGCATAAATACACAAAGGGGCACTTCTGCATCCCGATAATCCTGCAGGAATTCGCCGTCATTTGTTGCTGTTAATATGTCTAACTCTTTTGCAGTCTCTATTATCTCTCCCCGCAGTTTCGGCCATGGGTCGCCGTCATTTCCTATGAAAACAGTATTTGGAGCAACTTTCCGCATACGTCTCAAGGTAGTACCATCAAGAATCTTAGGAAAACATATATACACAATATCTGGTTTATAAGTTTTTATTTGGTCACATAAAAGCTTATCGATTTGGGACTTGAAAAGCGGCTTAGAAAGGCTTTTGCTCTTAAACGGACTTGCTTGTGAAAGCTCTGAGCAATAACTAAAAATGCGAACATCGTTTCCCAAACGAACAAAACCTTTAGATAACTTAGGTATTTGATCTACAAAAGTCTTTATAGGCTTGTGTTTTACATCAGCAACGATAAAAATACGCTTTGCTTTAGACACCTTGCACTCCCAAAGACATTCCTTCTATGAATTAAGCTCGAATTCATTACTCATACCTATTCGAGTGTATTCTGATAATATCATCCTTCGCTTCAAATACCCAGTCGGGATAAAAGCTCCTGATGAAACTTTCCAATCCTTCCAGGGTCGGATAATCACTCTCACCCGTAAAGCAACGGGCATCATCGATAAGTACAACATGCTCGGCTCCTCTTGGGTGATCCAATATACACTGCATCTCCCACATGATAGGGGTCTCTATATCCCCTTTTGCTGTCGAGCCGCCCGACCAATGAGCATCAAGCCAGAATAGACAAGGTTTTTCAATCTTATTCAGTATTTTCGGCAGTATTTTGTCGCTTTGGCCTTGTAAAATGTGAATGTTGGGATAACCAGCGAATCTTTTTTGAGTGTTTTGGAAATGAGTTTCATCAAGCTCTATCGAAAATATCTCTTTAACATGAGGGATAACCGAATAAACCATTTTTCCCTTGTAAGTGCCGGTTTCAATAAATGTGTCTATCGAAAATCTCTTAATATATTCTATGACCACGCTTTGTTTACCATAATTAGGCATTGGCAAAACAGCACCATTTTTCTCCCATTTCCTAAGCTTCTTTATAAGCTGTCTATTTCTCCGTAACCGAGCAAGAGATCCGAAGGGAGTTGTGCGTTCCAGAAAATATTTTAGCGATTCTTTCATTAGTAATTTGGCTTTCTTTTACCCAGTAGATATCTATTCTCCGGCATATGCTCAATTTCCCATTCATACCATTCAATATCTTTTCGAAGGGCTTTCCAGTTTTCAAAGAAGACAATATTGTTTATTTCACGAAATTGATGTTGATAAGTAATTAGGAATTCGTTGAATGACGACACGAAAGGCAAGATTGAATTTCGAATCTTAATAGGCGCTTCACTAATTGACCATGTGGCAATAAACATAGAATCACTCGTCTCAATAGGGTCTGAAAGAATTTTTCTGAGTTGTTCCAAATCAGAAATACAGAGCACCCCATTTTCTCCCGTCTTAAATGAATCAAAAGAATGAACTTTAGTACCTATGGACTTAAGAAAAAACTGCTGTAATAAAGAAAAAGACGGCAGATCGAAAATTACATATATTCCTTGAAAATCCAAATTATGAATTAACCTGCACATACTCCCATATCCACCACCAAATTCAAGGATGTAATTCAAGTTATTTATACGCATTTTGTTTTTTTCTTCAAACTTAGCCAGGTGATACGCGTGATGGAGTAAGTTCCCACTACTGCTCGAATACTTCCAATATGGTACAGGGTGCCCAGTTGGAGATTCCTTAATAGCTTCGCGCCAGCGATTCTGCCAGTCAGAACGGCCTTTGAGATACTTTAATTCCGGCACTACATAGCCGGCATACTTTACAAACATGGTCCCCGAAATAACATGCCAGCGCAGAAACTCTCGAGGATCACTATTGATAACTAATTCCTTAAGACAATTCGAATAGTCGTACCATTCTTTTTCTGAAGCCGAGGAATTGGTGGTCTCTGAAATTGGTAGTCCACAAAAGCCGGCTCTGAATTCCCTGATCAATTCTTTTTCTCTATCGGTAGGTGGTGCAAGTGGTTTGTCATATAATCGTGATACGAACTTAATCATATGCTTTAACAGTTTCTTCTTCGATTTTTTCAACAGCATCATGACTATTTTTCCTTATTAATAAGCTTAAAATATTCCTGTTCACAATGTGTGCCTGCTGGCTTGTTGTTGGCAATAGAGTCAATATCCAAACGATAACCTTGTTTATATTTGTCATTAAGGGCTTCAACAGTATGTTCAGCGGTCCCATCGAGCGTATTGTTCGTTGAAGTATTGACCATATTTACTTGTATGGCTGTTGCGCACAGCTTTTGAAAGTACGTAAAACTCGGCAACTGGTCACCATGATTCTGACACCATCGGCAATTCCATGATTCTAACGTGTTCGGGCTGAAAAAGTAACCAAAAGATTTAAGTATCTTTCGTGCAAATCTCGTTGCTCGTAATCCCTTGATTAACAAACCGCCGGGTGAAAAGATTTTTCGGATTATCGGATTGTTATTCATCACACTATTAATTATTGTTTTTACTGTTTCCGTTGGGTAAATAGTGCAGCAAAGCTCAAAAGGATACCTGGAGTGAGCAGTCTGGCCATTTTTCCAGTTTAGGCTATATACCTTGTGATTATCGACTACAACTTCATTTATCACGTCTTTACTATTCTCAAGAGACTCCGGGCTGAACCTTAATGTGAATCCAAAAATATTATTCCCATGTTCACGAAATGTCTGGTCTATGAGATCAATATCCACCGAATCAAAGAACACTACATCATCGATGCCAAACATGATGTATTTCGTATTGGCCTGTTTTATAACTTTAACACAATCACTGTGAAAATCGTCTTCTACTATTACCGTACAGTTTGGGTATTTTTGAAAAAGCGATTCATATTCGTCCCTAAAAAGCTCGACCTTGTAAATAATATACGTTTGTATAAGCTCAACTGGAAAATGTCTGTATAGACTTTGCAGGTATGCCTCCAATTGTAAAGGCCGGTTCTTGGTAAACACAATGTTACTGATCATCTTTTCCATATCTAACTGGTCCAAAGAGTTGCTGCTCTGCTAACAATCAAGCTGAAAGATTGACTAAGTGCTTGACCTCCATAATTATTACACAATTTTCCAGAAATATCACTTGGAGCAATATATCCGGCCCAATTTATTCGTCAAGAGAATAATCTTCCAGAATACTCTTGATAATATCTGATGACATTACTTTATTAATATATCGATGGCATTTACTCACAGTTTTTCTGCGAAGTGTAAATTCCTGTGGATTGACCACCTGTGTAGCGTGAGCAAGATGGTAAATAAACCGGCCCATTACTGATGGCGGCAGCTCAACGGTCTTATAACCGCGGTCAACGAGTTCAAAATAAAGCTGTTTACCACCCGTCAAGCCCTTGTCTCTGTTCATAAGGAACGACAGTCGCTCCCGGCGCAATATATCTGTCCGGTACAGAGAGCATATTGTGCGATTGTAATAGCGAAACTTACCGACAGGGTCAGGTTCTCGAAGAATCTTTCGCTTGAATGTTTTAAAATCAGTTGCTTTTTTGAGAAGGATTCGCCATTTCGGTATCAATTCGATTTTGCCGGAACCAACACAGACTATACTTTCATCATGACCGAAATAGTAAATCAGATCTTTGAGCCAGTTGTCTTTTCGGACAAAAGTATCCGAGTGCATCGAAATAAAAAATTCAGTAATACAGTTCTCCATACCAAGGTCAAGACCGGCAGCGTGAGCATAACCTCCGCCAGGTTCATTCGCTGCGGCACGACGCTCGACGAGCCGAATCCAATTGAGCGATTTAAGGTATTTCAAAGATTCATCTTGTGAATCGTTATCAACAACAATGACTTCATAGGGATATTTAGTAAATTTGCGTATGCTGCGCAGACATAATCGGGTGAAGTCCAGAGTTTTATAATTCACTATACATATAGTTGCTTTGCCTTTAATAAGGTTCGACATTAATTAACACTTCCCCCTTGCCTCAGCGGTTTCCGTACATCGAATCGTAATACTTCTGATAGTCACCGCAGACAACGTTACCGAGCCATTGCTTGTTGTGAAGATACCAGTCTATGGTTTTATTAATACCCTCTTCAAAACTCACAGACGGCCGCCAGTTAAGCTCGCTAATTATCTTACTTGCATCGATGGCATATCGCCGGTCGTGTCCGGGCCTGTCGGTTACATGCTTAATAAGTGATTTGGGCTTGCCAAGACGGCCTAATATTACATCAATTACTTCCAGATTCGCCTTCTCATTACAGCCCCCAACGTTATAAATCTCACCGGACGGTGCTTTGTGAAGAACCTGCCATATAGCTGTACAATGATCATATACATACAGCCAATCCCTAACATATAAACCATCACCATAAACGGGCAATTCTTTATCATTGAGAGCGTTGTTAATCATCAGTGGAATCATCTTCTCTGGAAACTGATATTCACCGTAATTATTTGAGCATCTTGTAATGTTATATTTTACTCCCCAGGTATGGCCGAAAGCTTTTACCAGATGGTCTGCCGCAGCTTTACTGGCCGAATAAGGCGAATTGGGACTCAGCCGTGTTTGTTCGGTGAATTTACCCTCCGAACCAAGCGAGCCATAAACTTCATCGGTAGAGATTTGAATAAACCTCTCTAATTTTTTATCACGGGCCGCTTCAAGAAGAGTTAACGTACCGGCTATATTCGTCTCTATAAAGATTTTAGGTTCAGCAATAGAACGGTCCACATGGCTCTCTGCGGCAAAATTAATTATTGAATCGATTTTATACTCATCGATAATTTTTTCGATTAATGCTCCGTCACATATATCACCTTTTACGAACTTATAATTTGAATGCTCCAAGAATTCGGCGAGATTTTCAAGATTACCGGCATAAGTTAGCTTGTCGAGATTGACCACAAAACAATCGGGATGTTCCGAAAGAACCATCCGCACAAAATTACTTCCTATAAATCCTGCACCACCTGTAACCAAAATCTTTTTCATACTTGCCTCAAAAAGCGTTCCAACGGGATCTGCCATGATTCAATCGGTTCATCAAGCAAAGCTTCAATCTTGCTGCAATCGAACCGGCTATTTAACGGTCTTGCAGCAGCACTGGCGTAATCACTTGTTTTACAGGCCAACAGGTTAACATCCATCGAGAGCTTGTCAAATATAAACTCCGCCATTCCATACCGGCTGACATAACCGGAACTTGCGAAATGAAACATTCCCTCTGGTTTTCTTCGAAATAATTTACAGATTACCCTGGCTACTTCGGTCGTAGCCGTTGGCGAACCTATCTGGTCATCAACAACTTTTAAAACTTTTTCTTTTTTTGTATGCTGTATCAACTTGGTTACAAAGTTTTGCCCTGCTTGGCCGTATGTCCATTCCACACGCATTATACAATGCCGGCAGCCGCTGTGGCCCAGGAGTTGTTCACCTGTCAGTTTGCTCCTTCCATATTCATTTATAGGATTTGGAAGATCAGTCTCAATATAGGGCTTGGCTAACCGGCCGTCAAAAACAAAATCCGTGCTGAGATGAAGCAACCACGCGCCGGCTTCTTTCACAACAGCACCCAGCCGCCCCGCCGCTTCTGCATTGACCTGATGTGCTAATTCCATTTCACTCTCAGCGCCATCGACATTAGTATAAGCTGCACAGTTGACGATTATTTTTGCGCTACCAATAGCTTCTTTAAGCTGTTGAGAGTTGGTTATATCGAATTCCGGTAAATCAAATACTTTAACATCAAAGCCTTCTTGTCCACATATTTGTGCCAGGTCCGTACCAAGCATCCCCCGACCGCCGAGAATTGCAATCATGGTATCATTTGTTGACATCATAGACTCCCCATATGAGGCAATTTCTCAGGTCGTATGTCTTTAAGTCTGGGATAGTCTGCGTCTTTTGACGATAAGATGGGTTCCTCCATCGACCAGTCAATATTAATATCGGGATCATTCCAGATAATCCCGCCTTCACTCCCCGGATTATAAAAATCAGTGCACTTATATGAAAAAAACGCTGTTTCACTCGTAACACAATACCCATGAGCAAAACCCGAGGGAATATACATCTGCCTGTGGTTCGCGCCGGAAAGTACCTCACTAATCCACTGGCCAAAAGTCGGTGAATCCTTGCGAATATCGACAGCAACATCCACAACCTCACCCGATAAAACCTGAATCAATTTACTTTGTGATTGAGGATATTGAAAATGTAAGCCGCGCAAGACACCTTTTTTGGAAAACGAGACATTGTCCTGCACAAAGGGGCCCTTTATACCGGCTTTCACATAACGCATGCTGTTCCAGGTTTCCAAAAAGAATCCCCTCTCATCGGAAAATACATCCGGCTCCAATACGAGCACTCCCGGTAGTTTTGTCTCTCTAACATTCATTTTATGCTGATATCTCTTGTTATTGTGGGGGTTTCTTTAAAACTAATTCATTGGCTCGACTAAGCGATTCAAACGTGCCTGCATCTGTCCACCAACCGTCGAGGATATCATAAGCCAACTGATCTTTTTCAATATAAGCGTAATTAACATGAGTAATTTCAAGCTCACCGCGAGCTGACGGCTTGAGGGCCCGTATTATCTCAAAAACTTGTGCGTCGTAAAAATATATACCGGTTACTGCATAATCCGACTTCGGTTCTTCAGGCTTTTCTTCAATACCGATAACCTTGCCATCCGCCAGTTCTGCAACACCAAAACGCTGTGGATCTGAAACCTGCTGAAGGAGTATTCTCGCGCCGGTTTTCTGAGCAACAAATTCATCGGCATAATCTTTAAGACTGCTTTCAAAAATATTGTCGCCAAGGATAACAATCATAGGCTCACCTTGTGCGAAATTTTCAGCCAACGCCAGCGCCTGGGCAATTCCACCAGCTTCATCCTGAACTTTATACGTAAATCGACAGCCAAAATCTTTTCCGGAACCCAGCAGATTAACTACATCGCCCATATGCTCAAGGCCGGTTACTATCAGGATTTCCTCAATGCCGATAGAAGTTAGTTTCTCAATGGGGTAATATATCATCGGTTTTTGCCCGACGCCAAGAAGATGCTTATTTGTAACTTTGGTCAATGGCATAAGACGAGAACCTGTGCCCCCGGCAAGAACAACACCTCTTAAATTCATATGCACCTCCCTAACAAATAATCAATCGGTATTTCTCAGACATTTGCTTTTGTCGCCCCTGTAGTAAATCCGCCATCTACCAAAATTATCTGGCCTGTAATATATTCGCTTGCGTCCGAAGCCAAAAAAACAACCGTACCGTCAAGGTCATGTGGCTGACCCGGACGATTCAAAGGAATGCGTTCTGTGATATATTTAAGCCATTCTTTGTTCTCATATAACACTGCGTTTTGAGCCGTCTTAAACCAGCCGGGAGCCAAAACGTTGACCGTGATTCCGAACTTGCCCCATTCCGCAGCCAGGCTCCTGGTCATTAACAAAACAGCTCCCCGGCTTGCTGTATAAGGTGCGATACCTTCCATACCGAAAACGCACGTACACGAACCCATGTTTATTATTCTGCCGTAGTTTCGTTTTATCATCTCCTTTGCAACCGCTTGAGCACAGAAAAAACTGCCTTTAAGATTGGTATCCAATACAGTATCCCAATCCTCTGGAGAAAATTCGATGCTTGGACTCCGAATATTCAAACCGGCATTGTTAACAAGGATATCAATTTTTCCATATTCTTTTATGGTCGCCTGAACCATATTATCAATATCACTTTGCGAGAGCACATCCAACTGAACAGCTAACGCCTTTCTACCCAAAGATTCTATTTCCTTCTTAAATTCGGTCAGTCTCGACAAATCCCTGCTGGTAATAACCAAATCAGCTCCGGCTTTGGCAAGAGCCCGTGCAAAATACTGGCCCAAACCACGACTGGTTCCGGTCACAATCGCAACCTTGCCGGAAAGATTAAAAAGATCCTGCATCTTCATTTCCTCAAACTTTATGGTTCTAATACAATTTTCAGTAAATTTTCCTCGGCCTTATACAAACGCTCAAAAGCACTTGCTCCATCCTCTAAAGGTAAAACATCGCTGATTAACGGCTCAATATTAATCTTACCGGAAGCTACAAGCCCTATACACTCACTAAATTCACCCGAACTGGCATAAGAACCCCTAAAAGTCAGCTCTCTTGCAACTAATTCCTGTAGATTGAATTCAGCGGTTTGTTCCAGATTGCCAACAGCTACAAGATGCCCACCGGTTTTTGTAATTGAAATCCCATTCCGAAAAGTCTGAGCGTATCCAACGACCTCGAAAGTAACATCCGCCCCTTTATTTTTTGTTTCCTTGAAAACCATTTCCTTCAGGTTGGATTTCAATGGATTGATGACCTTATCCGCTCCTAACTTGCTTGCCAAACCAAGCCGAAATTCATTAATATCGACCACAATGACCTTGGCCGCACCTCTTAGCTTGGCTGCCTGCATAACAAAAAGCCCTATTGTACCACCTCCAATAACCACAACTGTATCTTCAGAAGATATTGGGGGCCTGTTGCCGGCGTGTGTACCTATTGAAGCCGGCTCCAAAAAAGCCGCCTGAATAAATGACATATTGTCCGGAATCTTAAAGACAATCCACGAAGGCACAGCCACATATTCAGCAAAGGCACCATGTCTTTTAAACTCCGGCGTGGAAACTCCCAATACCTGACGTTTGTCACAGCGATTAAATAAACCATTCCGGCAGGGCTGGCATTTATTGCAATATACTGTCGAATCAAAGCAGACCCTGTCGCCCTTTTTCAAATCCTTCACATTATCGCCAAAATCTTCAACAACTCCGGCCGCCTCATGGCCCATAATCAAAGGTGGAATCCTTCTGCCCGTCTTACCCGTAAAGCCATGAACGTCCGAGCCGCAAATTCCGCATGATTTGACACGAATCAGCACTTCATCATCACCCGCTGCAGGTTCGGGAAAATCTGAATATTCAAAACAATATGGTTTAGTGTGAATTAAAGCCTTCAATTCAATCCTCTACTTAATATATTTAAATAATAAATGTAATTTGAAACACGATAAGATAACAAAATACCCGAAAAACAACCAACATTCACGGATTTTATTGCAGAAGAGCCAAAAATTTACCTTTTCGATTGTCTTAGACATTCCTACAATAGCAATCATAGGACATCTTCATACTCTACCATTTAAAGGAATATTATCATGGCAAAGCCAATTACAAGGCGTTGGTTTCTGGCTCAAACCGCCGGGCTTACCACTCTTGGAGCTGTTTGCCCCGGATGTCATTTTGGCGCTTCCCCAAATGCTCGAGTTCCAAATATTATCCTCATCATGGCCGACGACCTGGGATACGGAGACCTCGGATGTTACGGCTGCACTGATATTCACACCCCGGCCATAGATGGCCTTGCAGCCGAAGGGGTCAAATTTACAACCTTCTATTCCAACGCCCCCGAATGCACTCCAACCAGGACCGCCCTGCTGACGGGCCGTTATCAACACCGTGTTGGAGGTCTGGAATGCGCTCTTGGTATCGGCAACATCGGCCGTTACGACGATGCCATCCGTTTACGCCAAACAAACGATATGGGCCTTCCCGCTGAACAGACAACCATCGCTCGAATGCTAAAAGATGCCGGTTACGCAACAGCAATCTGCGGTAAATGGCACCTTGGATATGAGAAGAAATTCTTTCCTCTAAGGCATGGTTTCGATTACTGGTTCGGCCCGGTGGGCGGAGCAGTCGATTATTTCCACCACTGCGAATACACCGGCCAGCCGGCTCTTTATCAAAATGACAGCACTATCAGCCGTGAAGGCTACCTTACGGACCTTATCACCGAAGAGGCTGTCAAATTTATTCAACGCCCGCGAAGCAGCCCTTTTTTCCTCTATGTTCCATATACCTCACCACACACTCCTTATCAGGGACCAAATGACAAAAAGGACCAACCAGTTGCGCAAGCCGACTACAACAAAGGCTCCAGAGAAACATACATCGAAATGGTTGAACGGATGGATGAGGGTATCGGGAATATACTGAGGGCATTACAGGATAAAAAAGTATCGGACAATACGCTCGTCATTTTTATGAGCGATAATGGTGCCAACAACAAAGGCAATAACTCACCTTACTCCGGCTATAAAGGGAATCTTTTCGAAGGCGGAATAAGAGTTCCGTGCATCGTAAAATGGCCCAGAGTAATCCCTGCCGATACCGTATCGCATCAGGCCTGCATAACTTTGGATTTTTCCAGTTCTATTGTTAGAGTAGCTGGTACCAAACCACCAAAGGACCGTCCATTTGACGGTATAGATATTTTAAGAGCGATAGAAACTAAGCAACCCGTTCAAAAACGCACCCTCTTCTGGCGTGCACGAAGAGGTGAAAATACAAGAAAAGCTGTCCGGGATGGGTCTTTGAAATATATCCGGCTGCAGAACAACAACGACATAAAAGAATATCTTTTCGACCTCGAAATAGATCCTGCTGAAAAAAATAACCTTTTGAGCGTCAGAGAAGAAGACCTGCGAAAATTAAAATTGTTGCTCGAAGATTGGGAAGAAAAAGTAAACCATAATCGCTGACATTCTGCCAACTCTTATTCGATGGTAAATATTGAAATTTTTGGAGATAACAAAATGAACGAAAACATGCAAAAAACTACAAGACGAAATTTCCTGAAAAACTCGACCGTCGCGGCGGCTTCGGTCACATTAGGCTTAAATGCCATTGGCACACCTCTAATCAGCTCAGCAAGGGGAGCCAATGAAAAAATTCGTGTGGGTTTTATTGGGGTCGGCAACCGTGGCACACAGCTTCTCAATGGCTTCTTAAAACAGGATGATATTGAAGTTGCAGCCCTTTGCGATGTTTACGAGCCGTATCTGGCCAGAGATTATTCCAAAGTTGACCAAAAGCTCAAAGATTCCTTGGGCGCCAGGATTCCGAAGATGACTGAAAAACTAAACCGTAACGTCGCACGATATAAGGATTTCCGCCGCCTGCTCGACCGCAAAGATATTGATGCAGTAGTTGTTGCCACACCCGACCATTGGCACGCTGTTCAAACTATAATGGCATGTCAGGCCGGCAAAGATGTGTATGTAGAAAAACCGCTTTCGATAACTATATTTGAAGGTCGAAAGATGGTTGAAGCCGCAAAGAGGCATAACAGAGTAATACAGGTCGGTCTTCACCGGCGCTCCTCAAAATCATACATGCAAATCGCCGAAAACATCCAGACAGGCAAAATCGGCAAGGTAACTGTAGCCAGGGCCTACCGGATAAGTAATATGTATCCAAATGGTATTGGCCAATTTCCCGATACGGCCCCGCCGGAAGGTCTGGATTGGGATATGTGGCTTGGTCCCCGGCCCAAACGTCCTTACAAAAACAATATCTCTTTATACAAGTTCCGCTGGTTGCAGATTTATTCCTCTCAGATGGCCAACTGGGGCGTGCACTATTGTGACGCGATGCGATGGGTCTTGTCGGAGCAGGCGCCTGTCTCGATATCCGCACATGGTGGAAGGTTCGCCCTCGATGACGACCGGACAATTCCTGATACGATGGAGGTGATTTTCGAAATGCCATCCGGCTCATTGCTTATTTTCGGTCAATACGAAGCTAACGGGGGCCCAGCCTTAATAGAAGGAGAGGTAGAGTTCCGGGGCACGCTCGGAAACCTTTACGCTGGCACAAGCGGAGAAGCCGGCTATAAAATCGTCCCTTCAAAAGCAGGACAATTTCAGGAGAGCGGCTCAGATATCGAACCGTTCGAAGGCAAACGAATAGATGGCGACCTTACCGTCCAGCATATTCGAAACTTCCTTGATTGTATGAAAAGCCGCAAGCAAACAAATTGTGACATGGAAACTGGCCACCGCTCAACAACCTTTGCTCACCTGGCAAATATCGCTCTGGCCACAAAGTCTCGAATCGAATGGGACCCGAAAAAAGAACGTGCCATTAATAATAGAAATGCTAATAACTTGTTGCACTACGAATATAGAAAACCGTGGACACTATAAAGTCGGATCGTAAAAATTTAAATTAAGTGAATTTTGGCTATCGTTTTTGCCCTGCAACAACTGTTTCAACAATAGCCTTCTTGGCCTCCGCAACCGCCGGGCTGTAAGGATAGTTTGACATCATGGCTTCGTAAATAACCTTGGCCTGCTCTACGGCCTCGATACCGCAGAGTGCTTTTATCTGCCGGACCAGCATCTGTGACCGATAGTAATTACTTAATTCGAGCTTATTCAACCGCTCAGCTAAATAAAAAGCGATTAAATATTCTTTCCTTGCCAAATGTACATCCAGCTTTATCAGGTTCAAATTCGGCATCAATAACTTGACCGGGTCATCTGCAATTATTTTCTCGATATTCTCCATCGCATAATCAAGCTGCTCTGGCTCATCTGTGTTATCCGCCAACTGCCTCGCATGACGCAGCATCCCAACATCCTTAACCTGCTCTTTGTTACTGTCGGCTGCCGGTAGATTTTGAAGTATCTCCCTTGCCTGTTCAACCTGCTCCAGAGCAATCAGAGCTTCAGCCTGGGCAATTCTGAATCGAGTAACTATTTTATTGTCTAACTTTTTCCTCTTTTCGAGATGGCTTAGAATATTCAACGCCTCCTGGGCCTTTCCGAAACACTGTACCAACAATTCAGCCTGAGAAACCGCCGAACCTTGATAAACCAATGTATTACCTGCTGATCCTTCCGAAAGACGTCTGAAAAGTGTCAACGCCTGTTCATATTGCCTGATGGGAGCCGAACGCAGGTACTGACCCAACACAAGGCAGAAATTCCAATGCTGTGAATCTGATACAAGCTCATCCATCCTACTCATTAAAGCCGCCACGGCCCGTTGCTTCCACTGTTGGCTGTAAAGACCCTCGGCAAAGGCATACAAATTTACAATATCACCTATTGACAGCTTGTCAAAATCACTTTCGGATATAGCTTTTTCAAAGGCCTGTTCACTCCCCGGCTCAAGCTGGATTTTATCCGATATAATATGAACATTGATTTTCTGTTTCACTTCTGCAACTACTTGGTTGCCTTTGACTATTTCAAGCGAAACGGTGCGCATCTGAGGTCGTAAAAAAACATGCTCTATACTTTTGCCGGTCTCGATTTTCCCATCGTCGAATTTCCACCTGTATGAATAATAACCGTCCTGCTTTGCTTCCATCACATCAAAACGCATCCGAACCATAGCCTCTTTGCCCTGGTCCAGCCGCCAATCATCAATTGCCTGCCATTTAAAGCTGCCGCCGTCTTTAGTCAGGTCTTTATATCCAATCGCTGTTGCTACAAATCTTTCAACAGGCAGGAAATCATCTCTGGCCATAAGACCTAATTTCTCCTGCGGTTTTTGCCATGCGGCTAAAGTAAACATTTGGCCCCACGGGCTGTAGTTCAGATATTCCAGCTTATGTACACCGGCTTCCATGGAAACCTTACCCTGTTTTTGCCCTTTGATACCGGAGCGGTAGTTATGCTCCCCGGGCCAGCTTATAACCAGCTTACCATCGACGAGCAGATGCGAAGCCCAATTCGAGGCCGTAGCAAAAACATATTCACCGGCCTTCTCAATCCGGAAGAAACCCTCATATCGATATAGCGCCAGCCGTGGTTTGTTACCCTTCAAATCTGATAAATGATGAATTGGATACGAATGGTGAATGTTATCAACCAGAGTTCTGTCCACAGGCTTGGCTGCATTATTCCATACCTTCAATAATCCCGACAGCTCCTTACACTCAGAATAATTCTTCGTCGTATATCTTGTCTCTAAAGTTACTCCCGCTTTTGGTTCCCACTCTGAGGGTGCAGGTTTATACTTATCTTTGGGCACAAGATAAACAAAATAGATTGTACTGCCGCGGGTATTGTCGAAAAGAATTTCCATCGGCTCATCC
>JACNGQ010000139.1 GCA_014384025.1 Planctomycetota bacterium
GGGCATGACACCGTAAACGCACCCGCCGCGGAACCAGTGGTTGTTGGTCCAGGTATCCGCAGCCATGTCGTAAACCGGAGTTCCCATTATCGGGGGCAACTGGTACTTGACGGTGGCCCGGCCGGGATAGCATCTCTGGTGGATGTAAAAAGACTGTATCGGATTGATGTACTCGGCGAGCATGCTTCCATCGGCAAGGGCGTACGTGGTAAACGCTCCGTTGTTCCGGGGTTGCATTGCCCATATTTTATTGTCGATGACGTAGAAATCCTCGAGGCTGAAATGTCCGGAGCGAGGCTTGTTCCTGACGGACCAGAGTATCTGGCCCGTGTTGGTGGAGATTGCGTAGATTTCTTTCATCGGTGAGAACAGAACACTATCCTTGCAGATAACCAGCCTCGGACCACCATACCCCGTACCGAAGAGTTTTGCTTTCGAAACCTTCGCCCTCCATAGCTCCGAGCCAGTGTTCCTGTCGAAGGAAATGACAGCACTGCCGTCATAAAGGCACACCATGCTCATGTCGGCGGTGAGTGTTAACGGGGCCACTGGCATTTCTTTTTCCCACAGGAGATTTCCGCTTTCGGCCTGTATTGCCTTTACAAGACGTATTCCCTTTTCAGGGGTCCATCCCCATATCTTGCTTGCCCTGTCCCGTTCTGTCCAGCAGTTCGCATTCTGCTGGTTGTAGTCGATGGGCTTTCGGTCAGGGTCCACTGCGGCGAAGACGACACCGTCCGAGACGATCAACTCGAAGGTGCTGGCGGTGCCGGGATAAGTGCGAACGGTCTTGCCTGTAGCTGCGTCAAGACAAATGAGGTCCTGGCCTATACCGGGAGCAATATAAACCCTGTCATTGACGGCAACCAATCTCCTTGGCAACCAGCTCGGACCACTCTTGAGGGGATAGAGGGGATTGAACCAGTTGTGCAGAGGCCGTTTCCAGAGGACAGTGCCATTGAAAGCATCGCGTGCCGTGAGGAAGATTTCGGACGGCAACTGGATAGATTCTGTCGGCCCCTCATCCATCACGTAGAAGATTCTGCCTGCAGTTGAGACCATTGCCTGCATGCTGGCCGTATGTTCGTGACTTCTGGCCCAGAACGGTCCACCAGTCCATCTCAAACCTTTTGGGTGTCCGGCAATAAGGTCGTTGGACACGGACGTACCCTGCGCATCGTGGAGAAAGTGGGTCCAGTCGTCGATCTCGTCCGGCCATGGCTTTTTAAAGGCCTTCCATCCTTTAAGGCTGACCACGGAAGCCGTCTTAAAACCGGATACATACTGCCCTTCTTTAATCAGGGCCAGGCCTCCCGGTACCAATACCCGCTCGATCTCATCGGCGGAAAGACGGCTAACATCAGAGACTACCAGCAGGTTCACAAGGCTATCTACATAGGGCAGTTGTTTGCCGTTGAAAATCCCGACAGAGACCTTTCCGTATATGCCAGAGGATTTGACCTGTTCTCTGACTGCTGATACGGTCTCGGGATCTTCGGAAAGCCCCTGGACTACGAAGCCATCGTTCGCTCCCAGAGAAGCCAAAAGCTTTCCAACTTCGCAGCCCACGTAAACGATGAAACCGCCTTTAACGCCCACGGTGTCCGGCAAATCTTCCGCTGCGGCCCATGCGGCAGGCACCAGAGAGAAGATTAAAATAAGGACAATGATTACACCTTTATTCATGGTTAGCCTCCTAAAGTTGAAATATTAGTATCGACATTGTATAGGTTCGGAATTCCATAATCCTGCCTTTCATCTCGTCTCAGTACAAACAATACCTCAGAGAAAGAAATTTGTTTTCCACCGATAGAAGTGATTATATCACAAGGGATATATCGATTCAATGTGTACTTGTGTGGCAAGTATAGTTTTAGTATCAGAGGGCTGAATTTATCAAAGAATTCTGAAGAAATAACGAAAAAGATACAAAACCGTAACAAAAGGGTAACAATCGGTCGGCATAATATCCCGCTAAAGTAACAGTATTTTTGTTTATGGTGAAGTTTGGAGTTTTAACTATGTTGTTCAATGCGTTAAATAGTAAATTCTGACTATGAATATTATAAATGGATTAGCTTCTTTCAGTATTAAGGAATATGTAATGAACTGGCGAACAATTCTTACTCTATGTATTATTAATATAACATTTTGTACAATGGCAGGCCAAGCAGCGTCTGGGAATCCTGACATTGGTAAATTCAAAGAAGCCCCTTGCCCATTTCCTTTACCTGAAGGATTAGTTTTAGGTGAAAATTTCAAATTCGGGTATGTTACTGTTCCTGAGCTTCATGAGAAATTTAATGGCAAAATCCTGCAATTGGCGGTAGCCATATTTCCAAGCTACAACGAGAAACATGCTCCCGATCCAATAGTAATGAATACAAGCGGGCCTGGAAAATCCAATATGGACAATTTTGTGCCCCAAATTGCAGCTCAGCTCGGAGAATTTATTTTGCCGGAAAGAGATATCGTGATAATTGAATTACGCGGACTGCGTTATTCAAAACCATTTCTGATGTGTAAAGAAATATCCGAAGCTCGTAAGTCGACGATGGAGAAAAACCTAAACACTGAAGAAACAAAAACTATTATGCAAAAAGCCATGAAAGCTTCTCATGACCGCTTTTTGAGAGAAGGAGTAAATTTATCGGCATTCAATAACATTGAAACAGCCGCTGATATTGCTATGATTATGACCGGACTTGGATATGATAAATTTAACATTGTAGGTTCTTCCGCCGGCACACTGGTGGCGCACCATGTAATACGTGACTATCCCGAACGTATTCGTTGCGCTATTATGGATGCCGGATTGCCAATAGAACCCACCATTCTTAGAGATATGGCTCCAAATTTCATTCAAGTGTTGAAACAGTATTTTGAGGAATGTAATAACGAACCAGCTTGTAAATCTGCATATCCCGATTTAGAAAAACGATTTCTGAACCTTCTTGATTCACTTAATCAAAATCCGGTAACGATTCCAATAATCGATCCTGAGACAGGTAAGAAAATCAATTATGTATTTAACGGATATCGTTTGGCAGGATATGTTTCATTGTCGATGTATTATACGACTCAAATACCGCATATAATTGATAAAATTATTTGCGGGGATTACAGTGACATAAAAGGCTATGCCAGCTCGATGTTGAGACCAAATTATTTTGCGGATGGCTTAGGACATACCATCTTTTTAAGTGAGGTAGGTAATTATTCGTATTCCGATATCAAAATAGATCCGGCTTATTCGATTTTTGCAAAAGGTATGACTAACTCCGGATTAGGGGGAGAGTATGAGTTATACGTTAAGGATGTATGGAATATTTCAACGATAGATTCAGACAGAATTCAATACCAAAAACAATACAATGTTCCCGTATTGGTTCTCAACGGCATGTATGATCCTGCTATTCCTCCGAAGTACGACTCCGTTATGAAAAAGCATCTGAATAATTGTTATATTTTCCGATTCGACGGAGTTCCACACTCTGCTTTTGATAACGCTACCGAATGCGTGCTTCCTATGTTGCTTGAATTTTTAAAAGACCCTACAAAAGCACCGGACAGCGCGTGTGTGAAGAATTTCAAGCAGGAATTTCTTACTAAAAAGTAATCCTTAATTCGAGTTAGTAGTTTAAGCAACCACTTGAAAAATCTTGATTTTAAGCGTTCAATAACATCACCAATATTTCATCCAACCAAGAGCATCGCCAACATCTCTGCGGGTGGATTCTCGATTCCATCTCAGGGTCCACAGGTCCTCAACTCGCACATTCCTTACGGTACCGTCACCGAAACAAACATTAACGCCGTCTTTGTGCCGTCTCATAACATAGCATACTATTTGCGACCAGTTGCCTATGTTGTACATTTGCTCCTCGGTCGCCATAGTTGCAGGCACCGGATGCTCATTGGTCGGCCAGGCGTTGTTCCACCTTGCGTCTGCAATGAACGGAATTTCATTAATATTCCTGGTATCTATGGTTATCCACGTCTTTCCGATATACGAAGAATCCCGGCTGCCATTTGACTCAAGCACATCACGAATCCATGAATTCTCTCCGAAGCTGCCAATTCCCCAGTCGGTATCTGCCATCCAGCCTGCCTGAGCCACATCGATTTGCCAGGCATTACGGGTGTACCCAAAATAGCTTTCAGCCTGAAGACCGGTCGGGTTGACGGTCGAAACTTTGGTGGCGGCAGGACAAGTGCGCATCTTATTGATGTCGGAATAATAAGGTCGCAAGGTCTCCATGTATGTAGTGTTGACAGTGCCGCCCATATAGAATGGAAGTTTGGAATTGTAATCTGTTGTATACATTTGATAACATAAACCCCACTGTTTCAGAGCAGCCATACAAACAGTTCCTCGTACCTGTTTCCTGGCCATATTCAGTGCGGGGATTAATACAGCCATCAACATGGCGATTATAGCGATTACCACCAAAAGCTCTATTAACGTAAATCCTTTGAGCCTGGACATTCGAGCCTGCAAGTTTATTCAGTTCTGTTAATCTGCAAATGGTTTGTTTGCAGTTTCGTTATCAATGAAACCATAGTACCTTGCTCGCCAGTAAGTATCGATAAAGGATGCACCGCCTAATTCGCGGCGAGTGTTTTTATCGAACTGCAACCAGAGGTTACCATCTTGCCAGGTTTCGCCTCGGTCTTTCGATATGTACAGCCCACCTGGTGTGCCGGCAAAAATCCAATCCGAATATCTCGAAACGAAAAGCGACCTGACAAGCGGAATGTTGAAACCTTCTTCCGACTTATTCCAACGAGTATCACTTTTGATCGAGACACCACGGTCGCCGGCACCGTAGAACTTTCCACTTTCCTTCGCATCGGCTACGAGATGATTCAATTCCGAGCGTACTCCTAATTGCATCAACGCCGGAAAGCCTTTGTCTGAAACCACCCGCCAAATCTCCGCCATACTGTTTGACCACGTTTTCCCGGCATCTTGACTTTCCTGAAGAATAGAAAGAGGACCAAGAGCTCCATACCTTGCTTTGAATCCAACCCATACTCGCTCGGGATTTTGTGGATCTGCTACGAGCCAGGGATATGTCTCAGCATATTCGCCAAGTCCAAAATCGCTTCCTCTGGTCCACTCTTGCTCGTTCAATAGGCGCGTGAATATTTTCCTTTCGGAAACAGCGTAAAGTCTCCCCGGAGAGCCGTGAGCAATAACGAATTTTGCCGAGCGAAGCGTTGGCAGATCCGCCGTCATCTTTTCCCAGGATTGCCCGATATATTCTTCGCCGTAGTTACGTGAGCGATAAACGTTTTTATCCGTGATTGCATAAATGATATTGAAATTTTCATGTGATATTTCTATGTCAATCGGCTTTTCGCTATCAAGCGTCACGGGCATTTTCTGCCAGGAGCTTCCGGCTGTGGTTGTTAAATAGAAGCCGTCATCACATGCCGTCATCAATATTCGCGATCTCTCGCCGACAACGACACTGCGTACCGGTGAGACGAGGCCCTGATCGATTGCCCGCCAGTTTTGCCATTTGCTCGCGCCATCTCGTGATTGATACAATCCACCTTCGGCGCCGACCGCATAAATCACCATCGCATCTTCGGGCGAAACAGCGATATCAACCACAATTCGGCTGTGCCAGCCGTCCGGACGAAGCACATTTGCTTTCCAGATGTACTCGTTGTCCCACGCCGCGAGATAGGTAGGATAAGGCGGTTTAATATCAGGATTCAGACTATTCATTCGAGGCTTAATTGTCATATCGGTTGGAAAAGTCTGTAATGTGAAAAGCGCTTCTTTCAAAGCCTTCTCTCTTTCAGGAACATCGGGGGCGACGGCGTGGCAGATGTAAGTGAAAAGACTTTGTGCATCATCCTTATGATTCTTCCACAAACCATCTGCAACCTTGCGGTATGCTTCGAGAAGCTCAGCGTCTTTCTCAATTCTAAATAGCAGGTCAAGATGACAAAAAACGTGTTCGGCATCGTCAAAGTCTTTCCCCGTTTTGAAAACCTTCAAATTGCGAACATCGTATTGGCCGAGCAATTGCTCGTACACTTTTTTGAACTTCTTCTTCCCCGTCACATGGTGCGCAACTTTAGCCCCGGCAATCGCCATCATTACTCGTGTGTTCAGCGTCTTTCCATCCGTGAAACCAAGAATCGGCACCTCTGGCAGGGAACGATCATACTTAGCAATCTTCAGGTCGTTATCGACCCAGTAGCTCACGAGAGCATCGATCGCTTCTCTCGCTCGGTCTTTTTGCTTACCTTCTGCGACTAATGTGTAATACTGCCCGAGACCGTGAATGGAATCGCTGTAATTATGATGGCTCGGATCTCCGACCCAGCGGAAAGACTTGCCGTCCGCTTCACCCTGTCGCCAGAAAGGGAGTTTGGTCGAACGCCCGCGCTCTGCATAACTCTCCCCGTGACCAATAAAGTATCCGCGGGCCTGCAAACCTCTCACGCCGGTTACGAGTTGACAGCGGTAAACGGCCTCAAAAACTTCGTCCGCACGTTTTCTCGCAAGTTCTATCTGTTTTTGGTTGGCATTCGATTTTTTAAGGTAAGCGTATCTATAAGACAAACCGGCCAAATAATTCGCCGTCCAGCACACCGCATGTTGGATATCCGCCATTGGATTGCGCGTTGTAATGTCAATTTTGTCGCTGTCGAATGGAATCTCAACCATCGATGGATAAAGGCCGAGGATATTGTGCCGTTTTTGAATGCCGTCTTCGATAATTTCCGCTTTTTCAGAAAGAGGCCGTTTCCAGCTATCATCTGCTTGTGCTTGATTGAAAAGAAAAAAACTGAACAACAGATAAATACAGATTATTTTTATCAGGATTTGTTTGTTTTGATTTATTCGCATTTGCTCCTCCGAATGACAATAATTAACACTTGAAAGTTTCTGATGTCACTTTTATCAACGAATTTTCACTTTACTATATATGATAATTATACGTGTTATTATGTGGTAACGCAAATTTTCTCAGTGTCCTATACAAAAACCGGTTGTCTTTATATCGCCTGGTTGAGAGCCCGATTGGATGTTACTTTCTTAAAACGTAATGCATCAGTATCTCGTCGGTCTTATGCAGTCTTCTGCAGGCTTCTCTGGCGATGTTAAGGATTAAAATACTAAATAGTTCGAGATCAACTTTGAACACCGACAGCAGCGCTTTACGCGAAAGCACAATGAGTTCAGTATCTTCAACGCTAATAGCCGTGGCATCATGCGGCAGAATTCCAATCACCGAGGTCTCACCAAAACATTGGCCTTCTTCAAAAACAATAAGTTCCAGGGGCGTTTGGTTTGCATTGGCCACCAGTTTAACAGAGCCGGACGTAACTATGTAGATATGACTCGGTTGTTCGCCTTCATTAAAGACATGTTTTCCTGCTTTGTAACGGGCTTTTTCAAGAAGTCTAAAAAGAGTATCCAACTGTTTTCGGGAAAGTCCAGCGAAGATGGAAATCTTACTCAGGATCGGCAAAACATCCTCAATATCAAGAAACGGAGATAATTGTTTCTCTCCATCAAATTGTTTCTCTTCGTCGGACATGGCTTATCCTGTCTCTATATGCACCTGTCTTTATATTATTATGAGATAGGGATATCATGTCTATAAAAAATCTGGTTTCTTTATTATTAAAGCTCTTCAACTCGTTATAATTCGTAGATATCCAAGCCAAAAAACGATTGACACCAATCCCGGCCATCTTATCATAAGCTCATAAAAAGAAAGAAGTACCTAATTTGTATGAGAGTATTAAATTTATGGCCCGGGCTAAGAAGCGTACCAAGCTCCTAAGACGACAACCTGTTAATCGGCGAGTAATGATAGCATTACTGCCTTGTGTGGCCGGCAGCATTTATTTTTTTGGCTGGCGTTGCCTTTTCATACTGATTTGGTCGGCACTGGTTGGTTTCATCGTTGAGTTCATTTTTTCGCGACAGCGTGGCGAGCCTGTCAGTGAAGCTGTTTTCGTAACCAGCACGATATTCGCTCTGATTATGCCTCCAACGGTTCCATTGCACGTATTGACTATCGGTGTTGCCTTTGCTGTCGCTTTCGCAAAAGAGGTTTTCGGGGGATTCGGACGCAACATTTTTAATCCCGCGATGGCGGGCAGATGTTTTGTCTATATCTGCTTTCCTATTGCGCTTACAGCCACCTGGGCTCCGGTATCAAAGGGGCAATTAGGGGCGCTGGCTAAATGGACAACTGCCCAGAACAAAGACGCAATAACAAGCGCTACGCCTATGGCCCATTTGAAAGCCGGCAGAATCGTCCTGCGAAACAGTGATGGTGAACAAGTAGTCGAGCAAATACCGGCCGATGTGATTGAGGGCCAAGTCGTATATGTTGCGAGAGGAACATTTTCCCGGGCGCTGGTTTTCGGACGAGTCAGTGGAACAATGGGGGTAACCAGTGCATTGTTAATTTTGGTTGGTGGCATTTATCTTTTCTGGACTAAAACTGCAAGCAGGACCATTATTCTGACTTTGGTTATAACATATGCGGTTTTCAATCAGGTTCTTTACGCTTTCGGTGTCGAGCCAGTGCCCGGTGCATTACCAGCAGTACTTGGGGGCGGTTTTTTATTCGGCGCCTTCTTTATGGCAACCGATCCTGTGAGCGCTCCCCGGACAGAACCGGCCAAGGTTATCTATGCTATTTTGATCGGAGTCTTTGCGACTATCATAAGGAACTTCTCGATTTTCAACGGGGGGTTGATGTTTGCACTCCTGATAGGGAATATGTTTGCTCCTATTTTGGATTACACGGCACAGGCATATAAGAACCGAAAGCTGCCGAAGGAGGTGGCTGATGCGAGATAAATGGTGGTTTCCAGTCGTCTATATGTTTGTGATGACATCGTTTTTCAGTTCGATTGTAATCGGATTCTCTCAGGTTACCGGTGCAAGGGTCGAAGCAAACGAACATCTTGCCTTTGAGAAGGCCGTTCTAAGTGTTTTGCCCGGCTTATTTAATGAAGGAACAAGCAGATCGGAACTGCACAGAAGATTTGTCGAGCGTGTTAGCAGTCCGGATAAAAAGACAGGTGATGCTTATACATTGAAAGACTCAGGACAAACCATTGCCTATGCCCTGCCGATATCCGGCCAGGGATTCTGGGCGCCTATCAAGGGCGTTATTGGTATAAAGGCGGATCTCCGGACGATTACGGGGATAGCTTTCTACGAACAAAACGAGACACCGGGGCTCGGGGCACAGATAACCAAGAATACTTTTAGAAGTCAATTTCAAGACAAGGTCATTTCTTCGGCCGGTAAATCTCTTAACATGAAGCGGCCCAGTGATATGTTGGGAACAAGCGATGTGCACGCCGTTACCGGCGCGACTCAAACGAGTGCAAGACTGGAGAGAATAATTAATGATGCGTTGAAAAAATGGCTTTCGGAGTTTGCTCAAACGAATGGGGAGGGCCGGACACAGTGAACAAGAAACCCGACGCCAGGAAAATTATCATAGATGGGCTGTGGCGAAATAACCCTGTATTTAAGCAGGTATTGGGTATATGCAGCACGCTGGCGGTGACTAATCTTGTGCTCAATACTGTCGTTATGTGCGTTGCACTGATATTTACGCTGTCCCTGAGTGCGGCGACCGTATCCCTGTTGAGAAAGTTTACCCCGCGAAATATAAGAATGATGATTGAAACTCTGATTATAGGATTTTATGTAATAATCGTTGATTTGGTGCTCAAGGCGTATTGGCCGGAGATGAGCACTAATCTCGGGCCTTATGTAGGACTTATCATTACTAACTGCATCGTAATGGGCAGATGCGAGGCTTATGGTAATACCAATCCGCCGGGGCCGGCATTTTTGGATGGCTTTTTCAATGCTCTTGGTTACTCGTTTATCCTGCTGATAATTGCAACTATTCGCGAACTTTTAGGCATGGGAACGGTTTTGGGTTATCCGATGCCATATTTCAGCGGACCTTACTGGGACAAGTGGATAATAATGGTAGCGCCGCCCGGGGCCTTCTTTATGTTAGGGGTAGTAACGTGGATATTCAGGTCAATTGAAATAAGAAGGGAGCATAATACCAAATGAATGCAGGACCGGAAATATCTCAGGCATTTATAGTATGCATATCTGCGGTGTTTACACAGAATATTCTGCTCACTTACTTTTTGGGCCTGTGTCCATTCCTCGGAGTTTCGCGAGAGGTTAAGACGGCGACGGGATTAGGTTTCGCAGTGATATTTGTTCTGACTTCAACATGTATGCTTAACTGGCTGGTTTATCACTATGTTCTTGTGCCCCTCAATTTGGAGTTCTTCAGGTTTATTCTCTTTATAATAATCATCGCTGCATTTGTGCAGCTTGTCGAGATGGTTCTTGATAGATATTCACCGTTCCTGTACCAACAGCTCGGCGTGTTTCTGCCTTTGATAACCGTCAATTGTGCAATCCTCGGAGCATCATTGTTTATGGTGATTCGGGACTACAGCTTTATAGTTGCCGTTGGTTATGGATTTGGCAGCGGGCTCGGCTGGTTTCTGGCCATAATCGCAATGGCGGGTATCAGGCAAAAGCTGGTCAACGACCGGATTCCTCAAGGTTTGCAGGGACCAGGCATAACTCTCATAATAGCAGGTTTGATGGCACTGGCATTTATGGGATTTTCAGGTGTGCTGCAGGCAAGGTAGTACAACTCGATTTGTAAAGGACATAAATGGTTCTTGAGATATTGGTTGCGGTTATAGTAGTAAGCTCAATCGGCACCGGATTGGCGGCGCTTTTAAGCATTTGTGAACATTTCCTTGCAAATTATGGCCCATGCCAGATAAACATTAACGACGAACGTAACATTACGGTCAAAGGAGGCAAGGACCTTCTTTCAATGCTGGTTGCGGAAAAGATATTCATCCCCAGTGCCTGCGGGGGGCGTGGCACATGTGGATTATGCAAACTGAAGGTATTGGAAGGCGCAGGGCCTTTGCTGCCGACTGAAGAACCTTATCTTGAGAAGGATGAGAGAGAGTCGAATATTCGCCTCGCATGTCAAGTCAAGGTTCGCAACGATCTGAGTATCGATATCCCGCCTGAGCTATTCGCGGCCCGTGAATATATCTGCAAGTGTGCTGAGATAGCGGACCTTACGCATGATATAAAGCAGTTCCGTTTTGAGCTGGTTGAACCGAAAGAAATTGATTATATTCCAGGCCAGTATCTACAGTTATTAACGCCGGTTTACAAAAAAGGCGGCGAAGAAGTGTATCGAGCATACTCGATTTCCAGTGACCCGTCGGAGAAACACAATATCGAGACAATCATCAGACTCGTGCCCGGCGGGATTTGCACTACGTATTGCTTTGAATATCTGAAAGTCGGTGACGAAGTGAGGATAAATGGTCCTTACGGAGATTTCCGGCTTTCCGAGACAGATGCACCAATAGTGTTCATCGCGGGCGGCTCGGGTATGGCACCTATAAAGTGTATATTGCACTACATGAAAAACACGGCCAATAACAGGAAAGCAACGTACTACTTCGGAGCAAATAAAGTCAATGAGTTGTTTCTGCTCGATCAGATGAAAGAGTTCGAATCAGATTTGGCTGATTTTAGGTTTGTGCCGGTGGTGGCCGGTCCTGGGGAGAACGAAAACTGGGACGGTGAGGTCGGGCTTGTAACCGAAGCTGTTCGGCGGGATTTGGCGAATGCCTCGGAGTATGAGGCTTATCTTTGTGGAAGTCCCGGCATGATTGACGCGGCAATAAAAGTCTTAGCTGAACTCGGGATGAAGGAAGAGAGAATTTTCTTTGACAAATTCGAATAGGATGTTGAAAGAGTCCAATTATGAAAGAATCACCCCAAACACGAAAGCTGGAACAGATATTAAGGTCGTCAAAATTGGTAGCGGGCGGCTTTATGGGTGATGATTCTCGAAGTTTTAATGAGGTTATTTACGCTGATGCTTCTCAGGTATCAAAGCTTGGCTATACAATGGAAGAGATCGCCGCAAGGATGCAGGAAATAACAGATACTGCAAAAACGGGGCTTGGAAATTGGATTAAAGTAGATGATAAGCTCCAGGCAGTAGCAGACGAAGCTAAAGGCTCACTAATCTGTCCATGGCCGCATTCAGGACGATACGTAAAGAGGATTACAACCGTTCAACGCTACAATTCAGGTGAAACTATCCGCTGGTCGGAGTTGAATATTCATTTAATTGCCGAACATGGTTTCTTCGAGGGTCGCGGCGCTGCGTTTAGAATTGAGCCGGTGAAATTGATAAACGTTATCTTCTAAAAAAACTGTTAGATGATTGGAACCAGATAACTATCCATAGAAAGTAAACTCTTACCTATTCCCACATGGTCTGTTACCCAATAATTGAACCAGTTTTAATTAGAGTATAATCGACAGATTTAGTATATTATTAACTCTAAATATTGGAGTTTAATCAAATGAGCAATAAACGGTTTATTATCCCTATTATAGCCGCCTTTTTTTCAGTATCAGCAAGCATAACATTCGCTGTTTCCTCTGCCGATAAGGAATTGGAATTTATGAAATGGAAGCACTTCACTATCACCCCATCCTTACCCGGCTCATCCTGGGGGACGGGCGGCATCGGCGTGGCGGATTTCAATGGCGACGGGAATCCTGATGTGGCTGTTTCAAGGCGTGAAACCAAGACGGCTTACTGGTTTGAACGAAAGGACGATGCGACCTGGGTACGTCATACGATTGCCACCTCGGAGCATCTGGAACGAACCCTCGGTACGGCCACTTTAGATATGGACCAGGACGGCTGGATTGATGTGGTTTTCTGGGGAGTCTGGTTCAAAAATCCCGGTAAAACCGCTCTTCCAGATTCCGCGTGGAAAGCGTTCCCTTACGACGGCGGGGGTCATGATATCATTTCCGCAGATATCAGCGGGGATAACATACTCGATCTTGTCAGCTATGACGGTCATGTTCTATGCTGGTTTGATCCGGCCAAAAACCTATCCAAAAGTGTTATTCTGGATGGCCGTAATGACCATGGAGGTATCGCGCCCCGTGGTGTTGGTGACTTAAACGGCGACGGACATCCTGATATCGTAATACCGGGCCTGTGGCTGGAAAATCCAGGACAGGGCCGGGGAACCTGGCGGTCGCATTCGTGGCCCCATGAGCCGGTCAAGAATGCTTCGTATGGTACGAGCATGCGTGTTTGGGTGGCTGATATAAATTCAGATGGTGTGAATGACATTGTGTATAGCGACTGCGACACGGGCTTTTCCCACGTTTACTGGGTGGAGAACCGTGAGGCAGGAAAAAAATGGTATCGCCATCAATTGCCTGATCCCCCCGGTGATTCAAGGACCGGTTCATTTCATTCACTTGGTATAGCAGATCTGAATCAAGACGGGAATCTGGAGATTTTTGCCGGCGAACAAGAAGACCCGGACACATATATGATGAGTAATGGCCTGCTGCCCATGAAACCACCCGGACTAAAAGAGCGAGGTGTTATTTGGATTAGAATAAAAGGAGCCGATCCGGTTTTCAAACCAATCGTGATCCACGAGGACAATCCCGGCTGGCATGATGCCGTTCTTTTTGACATGGATGGAGACGGAGACTTGGATATAATTAACAAAGTCTGGAATGCGGACAGCCCTAATTACCACATGGATTTCTGGAGAAATGATATTAAGGGTCGTTAATGGAAACATCGATGGTACTGTTGTCATAGAGCCGGCTAAAAATGAGAACACCAGTAATAATTCTAATCGTCATGCTGATCGCAGCCAATTTGGCGTTGCCCAAAGATGTGCCGGGTAGCTCAACACCATCTTCACGGCTGCATGTGATCAATCCGCAAAATCCACAGAATCTGCGAGAGCTTTTCCGATACGGCGGTGAATCTTTGCATTTTGTCAGCGCACATCGTGGAGGTCCCCAACAAAATTTTCCCGAGAACTGCATAGCGACATTTGAGAACACGCTCCAACACACGTTTGCCATCATGGAAATCGACCCTCGCTACACCAAAGATGGTGTGATCGTAGTGCACCATGATGCAACGCTTGAGAGGACTACGACCGGCAAAGGTAGTGTCGCGGAGCTGACTTTGCAGGAGCTTAAAGAACTGCGTCTGAAAGATACCGAAGGGCTTGTTACCAAGTTTCAGATTCCAACGCTCGATGAGGTACTGCAGTGGGCCCGGGGTAAGACAGTTCTTGTGCTCGATCAAAAAGATGTGCCTGCTGAAGTCCGTGCCAGGAAGATTGAGGAGCATCGGGCCGAGGCATACGTCATGCTCATCGTCTATAGCTTCAAAGACGCCCAGAAGTGCTACGAGTTGAATAAGAATATCATGATGGAGGTGATGATTCCAAATCTTGATAGGTTTTACGAGTTCGATGAGACGGATATTCCCTGGAGCAACATCATAGCTTTTGTAGGACACACGCCGCCAAGGGATATGGAACTGTTGCAAATGATACACGCAAAAGGAACCTGTTGTATCGTGGGTACCTCCAGAAATCTCGATCGAGAATTTATTGTTAATCGAGCGAGTGGCACTGTGCCAGTTGAGCAACGCTATCGCGCCTTGTTGCAATGTGGAGTCGATGTGATCGAAACGGACCTTCCCAGAGAAGTGGGAAAGCTCCTGTACGGTGAATATGCAATTCCTGCATCCAAGTCACAGTTTTTTCAAAGGCTGCATTTCTAACTTTTCTTCTCATTCCTTTATATGTAAAACCACCGGCCCATCACCCCAGGCTTTTGGAGGAACAAGTTGTACTGAAGCCTGAGGAGCCTCAGGAAGATTACCTAACGGAGCTTTCTGACCAGTATAAGGATGGAACCACACGGCGGTGAGCGTTTTGCCGACGTTGCTCAGCTTGAGGCTAAACGGCTTGGCTGTGTTGAGGAATACTATATACTCCTGGCCCGGATTGGCAAGGCAATACCCCTGGCTGACGATATCCTGTGGCTGCATGAGCCAATACTGCGTTCCAGCGAAAAACTCATATAAATTCTTGAAGTACTTATAGCCCGTGGGTATCTCCTTCGGATGAATCACATCCCAGGCGGTGTTGGTGTAGTAATATACAATCGCACCACCTCCCATGCAGATTTCCCAGGCGCGGCGACAGACTTCTTCCGGAGATTGAACCACACCGTAGGTCTTATCGTCTTTGCCTCCCAGACCCCATTCGTAGCCAAACTCGACGTTGACAATGGGCCATGAGTTCTGTTGCCGCTGCCGGAGAATCGTTTGTCGCCATTTGCTGTGCTGCTGATCCGAACGGAAGCTGAGCAATTCATTGTATGCGCCACTATCGTAAGCGGCGTTGTCATCGTGGTTGGTGATTAAACGATGGTAAGGATCGACGCTGCGAATCAGGCGAAAGCGGCTGAGCTTGTATTCGAGGTCTTTCTCGTTGTGAGCTTCCTTGGAGAAATCCCACACGACATTCGGATAGGCCCCATAGCGAGCCATCATCCATTTGAAAAACATGTCGTCGTCGGGCGAGCCTCTTTCAGGCCACCGAACCATCTTGTTGTACACTTTAATCATGATGTGCGCAACAATTCCTCTTTCGTAGAGTGAATGGATGACCCGATCGTAGTGTTTCCAGAAGGACAAATTAAAGCGGCTATAGTCGGGCCTGTCGTTGGATCCCTCCCAGGCATACATCGCCGGAGGACCGAAGTCGTCGCTTTCCGTCTTTCCTTTGCGCCATCCGCAGTCGTGGGCATAGGCGTTGAGGATAATATGATTGAACCTGTGATCGGCTAAAGTGTCGATAAACCGGTTAAATCGTGTCAGCTTCTCATCGTGCATGTCCAAAGCCCACAGCCAGTCACACTCATAGCCCATGAGAAAGTAGCGAGTACCATCTTCGTAAACAAAGTGATGCGGGCTGTCGGCATCGACCTGTAAACCTCCGTGGACCCTGGTGTTTGGATTTCGGACACACGTGAAGGAAACATTCCTACCGTTGAGCGTAGGCTCACCGGACTGTGTTGTAAAGCTCCACCTTCCTTCGGTGTTGGCGGCAATGCGAAGCTTCCAAACGCCCTGGCCGTCGTAGAAGCCGAGTGTTGTGAAGGCACGACCGTTGGGTCCAGTCACCACGGCCCTGAAATCAACCGTGAAAGGATTTTCGAAAACCGCGGAACTCTTGAACTCGAAATCCTTAGGCTGCCACCGGGGACTCCGAGGAATAGCGCCGGAGGCATAAGATACACAGACAATGCAAACAATAAAAGGGATAACTTTTTTCATCACTTTCTCACTTTCTAATCATTAAGATTGACAAAGCAAATATCACGTATATGGTCTTTTCATTTTCATAAGAATACCGAATAATGTCAGTGCATGCAATGGAAGTTTTTACACGTAAACGGAGAACGTGTCGAAAGTGGCTGGTTATTTTAAGGTGGCAGGGGTGCATAGAACAAGTCTGCTCGAGTTCAAGACAGACGACGGTATCTATGTTTGAGAGCTTGAACATTCAGGGCAGACTTGATAATCTATTAGAAATAGGACTCGGTATCGTAGCTGAGCAAGGATACGAACAGTTATATTGGAAAATCCAGCTTCATAAATTTATATTTCCTTTACAAGGAATTTTATTATGACGAATATATCTGAACATAAAGGAAATGTAACAGCAATTATGGTTGTAATAGTGGCTGTGCTCAGCGGCCTCGTTTGTGCTGTTACAGGAGCTTCCCCGCCTCACCAAGACAATCCAAGCATGAAGCGCGACAGGTTCCTTCTTCTGGATAATCGTATTGTTGAGCAAACAAAAAACGCAAGGCTTGCTGTTGGTAAAGTTCAAAAAAGCAGGCACAACCCACTTTTTTCAGAAGACAAGGCCTGGGAAGTCCGCTTTGACAATCTCTACGCCAACGTTATATATGACCGGCAGGAAAAGCTTTACGAATGTTGGTATAGCCCATTTATCATTGATCAGGCGGGCCAGAAACCGCCTATCGAGAAACGCAGCCAGAGTCCGTACCGTCCCAGGAATCGCGAGATGGGTATTTGTTACGCGACCTCTGAGGACGGTCTGAGGTGGATGAAACCCAAACTCCGTCTCGTGAAGTTCAACGGCAGTAATCTAAACAACCTTGTCTTTCGCGGGCCGCATGGGGCGGGTATATTCGCAGATCTTCACGACCCAGATCCAAAGCGTAGATATAAGATGTTTTTTAAGGGTTCGAAAATTTCCGTGGCGTTTTCTCATGATGGGCTTAATTGGAGTAAGGGCATCGAATGCCCGGAGATAAATGCTCGAGGAGATACGCACAATAATGCACTTTGGGCTCCTACACTCGGCGAATATGTAGGATTCACCCGCACATGGGCCCCTCCTCGCGGGCGACAGGTAGCAAGGACATCAAGCAAAGACTTCCTACACTGGAGTAAGGCCGAAGTTGTACTCGAAGGTCTGGAAAACCATCTACAAACGTATGCCATGCCCGTGTTCTATTACGCCGGCGTTTACCTCGGTCTGCCTGCTATCTACAATTCCAAGATTGACCGCACTCATACGGAACTGGCCTGGAGCCCGGATACAATTATATGGCATCGGATCGATCCGGGTAATCCATTGATTGCTAACAGCCCTAAGAAAGGCCAGTACGATTGGGGATGTGTTTACGCGGCTGCATGCCCTGTATTCGAGAAAGACGAAATCCGGCTTTATTACGGAAGCAGTGATGATAAACACTTCGGCTGGCGTAATGGATATTTCTGTCTCGCAACACTTCGGCCGGATGGTTTTGCCGGCTACGAGCAAGTTTCCAAGAACACTTCAGCATTTGTTGTCACCAAGCCTTTGCTGTACACAGGGGGGACACTATGTCTTAGTGCCGATATTTATGGACAAGGATTTGTGAGAACGAGACTCCTCAATGACAACGACGAAGAACTCGCCGCAGCCAAGTCTGTCAGACAAAGTGTTGCGGATATCAAGGTTGAATGGCAGAACGAATTATCGATTCAGGCTCTCAAAGGCAAAATGATTCGGTTGGAATTCGAATTGAGAAACGCAAAGCTTTATTCATTCAGTTTCTATCGCAACCAGCGAAGATGAAAAGTTTTTTAAGTGCTGCAAGTTACAATCGTAAATTCGCCATCGTTAAAGATGATGTCTTTTATCAGAACACCTCTAATATTCTTTTCTTTAAGCAGTTCATTAACATCAACAGAAACTTTTGGGAAATCAAACTTAACATACGCCGGGGCGTTAAGTTTGGATAACAGGTTCAGCCGGCCTATCATTGCGTTCAGACTGCTGTTGACAACAGTGATTTCAAATATTGCGTTGTTATCGGCATAGCTTAAGTACCTTAATGAAACAGGAACAAATTGTAAAAGAGGAAGGTTTGTTTCTACCACGAAATGGATTTCATCGCCTTCGACCTTCGGACGTAATATCTTTTTAGGCAAAAGTTCATTGGAAATAAGAATTTGTAAAAGTTCCGCGTGATTGAAAGTTATTTTTGCCATAGTTAGCCTTTACCTGAAGTCGACATACAAGAAATTCTTCATGTTCCGTTATCAAATCTTATTGAAATCAGGGGATTTTTCAAGTTGTTTCCGTTAAAATGCACCAAATATAATATTTACTCAGGAGATTGCACTTACACTATGTCCATTACAATCCTCGACATCCCACCGCTCGGCTCAGTTGTTTTTTCCCAGTCCAAAAGAGCCAAAAGAATGTCAATATCCATAAGAGCTTTTAAGCCGGTCAGGATCGCATTTCCCACAAGAACATCCCTTAAGAAGGCCCGAAAATATTTACTTAAGAATCTTAGCTGGGCTAAACAGAGCCTGGACTATGTGAGAAAAATCGAAAAGGAACATGAAACCACCCTTAACGACAAACCCAAATTGCCCGTAACAAAAGCCAAAACAATTCTCAGGAACAGACTCTGCGAGCTGGCAGACATACACGGCTTCAAATACAACAAGGTTTTCATAAGGAACCAAAAGACAAGATGGGGAAGCTGTTCAAACCTGAATAATATCAACCTGAATATTAACCTGGTTTCATTGACTCAGGAATTGATGGATTACGTGATTCTGCATGAACTCGTTCATACGGAAATCAAGAACCACAGCAAAAAGTACTGGGCCCGGCTGGATACATACGTCGGGGGCAGAGCAAAAGAGTTTGACAAGAAACTGAAGAAGCACAGGCTGGGATTATAGATATACAAATATAAGGCACGGCCTGGAAGAACATTTCTTTTGATTTGCGCATCCTTAAAAGTACAATAGCAATAGGATAACTCATATAAAAGCAGGGGTGTAATTATGAAAAGACAAAGAGGGTTTATCCCGTTAGAAAAAAGATTTTATAATAGTACACGTAGGGGATTTCTAACGGGATTTACTTTAATAGAGCTTTTGGTTGTGATTGCTATCGTCGCACTATTGATGGCGATTCTTATGCCCGCCCTGATGAGAGCAAAAGACCACGGCAAACGCATCGTCTGCAGCAACAACCTCAAAACAATGGGACTGGCCAACACCCTTTATGCCGATGATGAAGACGGCTGGTATGTTCCGATTATGGACAGAACACTGGGCGACAATCGCTATTGGCCCGCCAATCAACTCTTTCGAGACCTGGTTGGCTATCGGGCAATGAAGGGCGATGCCGCACCCGGCTGGAACGCGCCAAGGGAATTTCTGTGTCCGAGTGATGTTGTTTCGATAAAAGAAAGACCCGATTCCCAGTGGGACTCCTGGCTCAGTTACGGCTATAACCTGACAGACTGGTACTTTTCAGACTGGTATGGTATAGGCTATGCCGGACACAGGAATACTACCGTTGCCAGCCCAGCCGGAGAACTTATATTCACCGAGAGCAATGACTGGTGGCTTTGGTGGTGGGGAGCCAATTACAAAGATGGATGGGATGTTCTTGGCCAGGACACAATTACACCTTATAAACAGGTCGGCACTGACGGCCCAACACTATACCGTCACAGCGAGGGCGTCAACATGACATTTTATGACGGTCACGTTGCGTATATGAAAAAAGAAAAGGTTTTCAACCAGGATGCATGGGACTCAGGCAGGCCGGGAATGTGGTCAACCTTCAAAAATTACCCGCCGACAGATGCTGAGCAAAGTAGATTACCAAGACCGTAACGACTCCTTTGAGTGGCTATTTACCTGTTACCGCATTAAAATCCGCTATCTCGTTTTTTGTATCACGTAGCAAAATTCTGTTTAATAACTTAACCTGAAGGCTTTACAGCAGCAGTTACATATCGGCGCAATGTTTTCAAAAAAGCAGTTAAGCATATTTTTGGAACCTCGGAGGTCATATAAACGACGAATTTGTCATGAAATGTATCATCCTGCGGTATGATGGGTATAGGGATTTCCCTTATAGAAAAAACAGGCTTTCCCCTGATATACAGAATCCAACCTTTGTCTATCATTAGCGTAATTAAAGAGGTTTAAGAGCGTTTGATTCTTTTGAGCCGTTAAATAGTATGCCTTATTGCAAAACTCGATTGTTGGGAATGCAAAATTAGATGGCAGGCTCTATGTTGTGCAAGTGTAAAGAGCAATAAACACGAAAGGGGAATCTGTAAATATGAACAAGTTAAAAAGTATCCTTATAGTGGTGTTGATTGCGGCAGTTGTTTCGTTTGGCCAGATGGGCTGCAAACAAGAAAGTGAACATCCGGCCGGGGAGCATCCGACCAGCGAACATCCAGCCGAGGAAACTCCGGCCGAAGAAACTCCAACCGAGGAAACTCCGTCAGAAGAACATCCGACAGGTGAACATCCTACCGGGGAGCATCCGACCGGCGAACATCCGAAATGATATTATCCTCCTGACTGAGTGGTATGAAAGATCTGTTATGAACCGGCTAAAGGCAATATCATCAGTGTTAATAGTTTGTACTATGCTTGCCGGCTGTAATAAGCCCAAAGATGAGGGGCAAGGTGCGTCCGAGTTTGTACCTAACCTGGTAACAAAGGACATACAGGATGGTATCGAAAAACACATAGAAGAGCAGACCCGTTTAGGTGAAGGATATTTCAAACTTCCTTTTGACGATAAGGAACTTCGACTTAAGCTGGTCCGTGTCCACACCGAGTATCTGGCGAACCTGGGTCCGCGGCGGCATTTTGCCTGCGTGGATTTGGCGAATATCGACGGAGATGTTTATGACGTAGATTTCTTCCTTGCCGGCGATCCGGGCAAGATGAAAGTTACTGAAACTACGGTACACAAAATCAACGGTCAACCATTTTATGTTTGGAAACAGAAACGCGACAAAACATGGCACCGCAAGCCGGCGGAGGAAGCACCGCCAGATCTGCTTGGAGTAATTAAAGGTCTTGACGAGTTCGAGTTTCTTTATAAAGCAACACTACCTGAAATAACCGGTAACGCCCATATGTGGATTCCCCTGCCGAGCACAGACTCATTCCAGACGGTCGAGATGAAATCCATCAAGGCTCCTGGAGAGCAACAGATATTACAAGAGCGTGAATATGGAAACAGAGTACTTTTCCTGAAACTCGGAGCGGAAGACAGCGGAAAAACCGTCGCTATCCGCTTTCAGATACACCGCCTTGAGAAAGCCGTTTATGCATCGCAAACAACAGTCCCCGAGCAATACCTTAAGGCGGAGCAGCTTGTGCCGGCCGATGAGAGATTCCGCAGCATTGCCGAAGAGGTCGTCATGGGCAAGAAGGGTGACCTCGTGCGTGCGAGAGCCATTTACGACCACGTTATAGACCGCATGCGTTATATGAAGTACGGCTCAGGGTGGGGAAAAGGCGACGCCGTCTATGCGTGTGACGCACGCACCGGTAACTGCACAGATTTTCATTCCTACTTCATCGCCTTGTCCCGGGCAGTCGGTATTCCTGCACGCTTTGCCATTGGTGCGGCAATTCCTTCGGAGAGAAACGCCGGGGGTATAGACGGTTATCATTGCTGGGCGGAGTTCTACACGGACGGCAGGTGGTGGCCCATTGACATCAGTGAGGGTGACAAGTGTTCCAGCTTATCTACATATTACTTCGGCCACCATCCGGCAAACCGTATCGAACTTAGCCGCGGCCGCGACCTTGTGCTTGAACCGGGCCCGGCTTCAGGTCCGATCAACTTCCTTGCCTACCCGGTGTTGGAGGTCAACGGCAAGCCGGCAAAGGCAAAAGTCGAGTTTTCCTTCAATCGAAATATTCCCGACAAGTTGTAATCTCCATGGAGCAAGAGAAAGTACGAGATAAATTATGGATTATATAATATTAAATGAGGAAACATCTAATTATATTTATTCTACCAATGCCGAGATATAGATGGTATAAAAGTTGAAATATGATGCAACTCATGCCCCTGCGGGAATCTCGCTTTTTCCTCTCCCTCCGCACCGCAGGGGCTTTTTTTTATCGAACAACAAAAGCCCGACGCTATATAGAAATAATGATTCATGCGATCAAATCATTTTCTCTATTGCGTAGGGCTTTAAGACGCGTCCGGTGTTGTTGATTTTGAACCGGTATCACCTTTTTTTCAGCGTTAAGCTAACTTCGCTTCGGACGATGGTTTCCAGATTGGGATTCGTTGTTATCGCTTCCATGTATTTTGGGTCAGCCATTCTGGGATTAATGTTGTGCGCAATGACAAGACCGCCGGGACGGACCAACGGTAAAAGCTTATCGAGATAATCGATATAGCCTTCCTTGTCTGCGTCGAGAAAGAGAATATCGATTGGACTTTTAAGTTTCTTTACCTCCTCGTGGGCATCGCCTTCGACGAGCGTTATAACATCGGCCATACCGGCTTTTTTGAAATTGTCACGAGCGGTGGCTGCACGCTGGGCATCGATTTCATACGTCGTCAACTTGCCGCCGGTTTTTTGAAGCGCCATGCCGAACCAGATACCGGAATAGCCGGTGGATGTTCCTATCTCAATGACATTTTTCGCGTTCATCGATTCGGTCATAATGCGCAAAAACCGCCCATCCTGCGGTGGTACGTTTCTATAACTCTGGCTTCTGAGGATATTCTCGAGAACACCAAAAATTCTCTTCTCGTTATCGTCTTTTGCAATAGGAGGCTTTTCAAGCTGGGAATCACCCTGCCGGTCTGTCCCCGGCCTTGATGGACGCTGACCGAGTGCGTTCGACAACAAGATTGCTGAGATTACAATGATAACAGTGCTGACTACGATAGTTGTACGTGCGGCATTCTTCATTTTGAATTTCTCCATTATCTTACATTTAGTTGCAGTTATTGCTCATCTTGTTTCGTTAAGCAAACATTTTCAGCATTCGAAGAAGTTTCAGCATTTTCTTGCCCTGCCGGCTGCCGGGCCAATGAGTCACCATGAACGAAAAGGTCCACAACCTTAAACAACAGCGCCAAGACGCATAAGCTCATAGAAGCAAAAGATCCGGGCGGCAACGGGTAGTCCCGAGTTTCGAGCCAGGCAATCCAGTTTTTCGGTATTTTGCCCATAGACAGCAGGTGAAGGACAATCATGACCATAACAAGGTAGGAGAATTTCTGAAGAATCATCCATTTGCGTTTGCCGAGTTTTTGAATGCCGCTCGGAAAGGAATATCTTGCTATCACCATGAAAAGGACAAAAATCAGAAATCCCATAACGATTGTAAACCAGTGGCCGACAAACCAACTGAGGAAGTATTGCTCCGAATATTTCTCCGGGAATTTGTAGGGAAGGTAAAAGAGCACCAACAAAGCGTGAGGAATCGTCATGAACGCCGCCGTGATTCCCATAGTCCGCCGATAAGGCAGAAGCTTGTCAAAGCCCGAATAAAAGCGCGACAGCGGACCGAGCAACAGCGCCAGACCAAGACAGTAAACCGACGCTATGGCCGTACATTTTTCCGTTGTCCAAAGAGAAAAAGGCTTTCCTCGTACGTCATGGTACCAAATGAAAAAGAAAAAGAAGGCCAGATATATGAGCCAGGTAATAATCCATTGCAAAGCTTTGTTTGAAAAAACATGCCTGGTTTTAGCTGCTTTCACCTTCGTATAGCTCCTTTGACTCAAATTTTTTATAAAGGTACAGAGTTTACCTCAATCTCGCACCAGTAAACAGACCAATACCAAGAATTATTATATCAGACGTTCGAAAATGCCATTATATTACAAAAAAAGTTCTCAGTGCGAAAACTAACTTTTTCAGGCATTGGAATATATTTAATTTTTCGAGTCTAAGTTACTCCCGGAGAGCAGGCATCAAACCTAAAATATTTGTTGGAAGAACTAATATTTTTTGAAATTTTCAAGATAAGACCTGATTAAGTATAAGGAAAAGGGCCTATACAGAATCAATCAGTATAGGCCCATTCATAATATAAATTTGTAATATCAATAATGTACTTCATTACCGATTATGGTGCAGGCGGATAGAGACGAATATCGTCAAAGTACATCATACCTGTACCGCCGGTAACCGAGCTAAGGCCGAGAGTAATCGAAGTTACATTGGTAAGGTTGACGCCCTGGCCGGCAAAGCGCGTCAGGTCGATATTCCATGCCGTCCAACTCGTTATCGTTGCTGCATCAGGATTATCATTATCGACTCTCGCGTTACCGTTGAGA
>JACNGQ010000122.1 GCA_014384025.1 Planctomycetota bacterium
TTGGGTGCAATGCTCCCTTCTCAACTAATCGATACATAGCTTTATCAGGGCGAGCCAATCCCAAACGGTCGAGGCCAAGATAGGTAATAGCCTCGTGCATCCAAAGGACAGGTGCTCTTTCCAGCTTGTCTTTTATCTCTGAGTTTTTCATAGCATGTCGTCAATCATTAAGACTTGCTTCACTTTTGCTGCAAATCATTTTCTCGAAATCGCACATACTTGTAAGTCTCGTTTGCAACCAACGCGACTTTAGGAAGGTTTTCTATGTTCAAACTGTTCGTGTGTTCCCAATCCTCACCGTCCTTATAAGCCTTATTGATTGTTACAGAGTAAAACTTGACCGTTTCACCCTCTACAGTTTTGGCTTTTTGTCTAAATGCTTGCCGAGATCGGGCCACAACTGAATTTCTTTTCTGGTTTTCGCATTTTGATATCCTCCAAACAGTTTTTATATTTACCATATTGAAAATTATTCAGTTTAATTCAGCATTTCTTCTACTTCACAAGTGAAAGCGGCAGTTTTCTTGTTACCGTTTCACCTGCTTGTTAAATTTCTGAGGATTTCGTGGCTTTAGGGCTGGAAATGGGAAATAAAATGTTGTTGGGCGTCACCTGAAACGCAGAGGGCTATTATGCCGCTATCACTGTAGAGAAGACAGTAATGAATAACGTTAATGTTTAATTTAGGAGGCAGTAGCTATGGCCTTTAGACTGCGGGAAAGAGATTGCGTAACTCTTGAATGTCTTGCGGACTATAGAATCCTTACAGTACCGCAGCTTGCAGCAATTTTCCGAAAGAATAAGCAGGTGATCAGGAGACGCTTTGCCGACCTTGAAAAAGAGGGATTTATAGAAGTAATCAAGAGTGATTTTGGGCGGGCTCGTGGGCGACCTGAGAATTTGTTGGGATTGACTGAGCGAGGGGTTGATGTTCTCAGAGAGAAAATTCTCATCGGCAGTGACATGCCCTATGAAAACGTTAGCCCCGTGAGCAATCGTCTTATTGATCATCAGCTCTTACTGAATTGGTTCAGAATACATCTTAATGAGATTGACAAAGTGGAACCGAGGCCGACTCTTCAATTTTGGGCTTATAATTCGCCGTTCGTCCCGCGAGAGCCGGATGGCCGTATAATTACAACGGATTATTCACCAATAGGTCGTAGAACTGTGCGCCAAGTAAAATTTACGCCGGATGCGGTGTTTATCATGACCAATGCGGCTCGGGACAAATCTTTGCTGTTTTTTCTTGAGGCGGATTGTGGGACCGAAACATTATCCAGTCCCCAACGTGATATGAAAGACATTCGACAGAAGATACTCAATTATCAGTGGTATTTTCAGAGCCTTAAATACAAGCGATATGAAAAAATATTTAAAGTTCCCCACTTGCATGGTTTTCGTGTTCTTTTCCTTTCTAAGACGGTTGGGCGACTGGCGGCTTTGTGTAAATTGACGCAGGAGATGCAGCCTTCGGAATTTATCTGCCTGACAGAACAAGAACGCTTATTTAGCGATGGGGCTTTTGCGAAAATCTGGGCCAGAGGTGGCAACCTTCAAGTTGCACAGCGGTCTATTATTGGCAGGTTGTATTGTCGAACACTATTGGCTTAACATATTGCTAAGGATACTACAGGCTTCAAAAGCAAATCACTGTTAACCGCATATCTCAAAATTTAGTAGAATCCTACTGTATATCTTCTCTATCAATTCGGATGACAAATCAAGTATGATCTCACGGGTTCTTCCGTATCTGCCGCGGGAAAGCACTCTACTGCGTAACAGTGAGTAGATGTCCAGTTCAGATAGCAGATCACCGAAGGCACGGCCGGTCAATGGCCGCAGTTTGGCCTTATTACAGAATGCCTTATTACAGAATGCCTTGTAGGCATCATAAGCTTCGCCAGTACCTATTGGACCGTTTGAGTGTTTTGTAGCAGCGATAACAGCTGCCATAGCTGCCTGGAACTGCTTGGGAGCTGAACGCAAGAGTGTTGTGTAGCGGTCCTGATCCAATTCTGCAGCGGCCTTATCAACCAGTGTAAGGGTGATTTTGGAACCGGCCTTTTCTGCCAAGTAAGCACTTTTAGCTAACAGTGCGACTGCCTTACGTGCATCTCCATGATCACGATTGGCCATAGCAGCAATCTTTTCAATTACGCCTGGCTCGACAGCTTTCCTATGCAGAGCTTTTTCCACACGGATTCGGAGGATGTGCTGCAGGTCGATGGCATCATAGGGTTTGAAGATCAATTCATTCATTTTTAGAAACGATTTTACCCTTGGGTCCAGGTGGTCGGGCCAATCCAAACGGTTCGATACGAATACCAGGATTAGTTTGGCAGGGATTTTTTGAGGTAGCCTTCAACCCAGGGCCAGTCCTGGGCAAATGCATCCGGGTGGGTGGCCCAGTCATGGACGGCCTTGCATTGACTCGGCAGAGAGCCGGATTTTAGATACTTACGGGCGGTTTTAGCACTCATACCAGCCTTGTCTGCGAGCTGATAGAGGTATTTGACTTTGTTTTTCATAGCGAACAATCTCCTTACCTGTGAGTCGGTAACCATCTGAAATCTCCTGATTTATGGAAATCCAGATAGCTTATTGTTTCCGACTAATATCCGGAACTTTTAACTGTCACCGGATGGTAAGAATGATTGTCGCTGATCACTCTTGTCACTATTTTGACACTATTCTGCACTAAATCATGCCCTTTTTTTCACTTGATTTGGACAGTTGAAATTACGATAAATCAAGATATGAAAAAGACTTGGATTTACAAAAGAAAAGGAATAAAAGGCTGGTGGGTGGGCTGGTATGAAAGTGGCAAACGTAAGACAAAAGCTTTACCAAGTAAAGCTCTGGCCGAACATTTTCGCAAGATAAAATATGCTCAATTGAACTCCGACGTATTTACTGGAACTGTTACCGTTGACTGGAACCAGATTCGTGACGAGTATCTGCACAGCAAAAAAGTAGCTGGTTATGTAGAAGATTCAATTTATGAAGCAGCCCTCACACTGCGTCACTTTGAACGGATAATTGGAAAATGCAATTCTAAACAGATTACTCAAAGTGTTATTGACAAGTACATACTCGAAAGAGGTAGAGAAGTCATTCGGTCGACGCTCAATAAAGATATTAGGAACCTGAGAGCATTTGTTCGTTGGTGTAGGAAAAATAGATATATGAATGGAGAAATTGAGTTCAAAGAATTAAAGGAAGATGAAAGGCCCGTTAAATCCCTAAGTAACACTCAGATAAAGAAAATAATTTCAGCTTCCAAACGCCATAAGACATTGAGGATGAGAATTCTGTTGGCTTTAGGCACAGGACTTAGACTAGGTGATATTGATTCAATAATGGTCTCTGATATTGATTTTGAAAACAACTCAGTCACTACAAGGAGCCAAAAGACTAGAAAAAGCATGGGCTCACGGCCTGTGCCTGTTCCGATTATGGCAGAACTTAAGAAATATGTTTCTGGATTAGCTGTTAAACAAGAAAAGATATTTAATAATTATTTCAGCCGGTACACATGGACGAAGATACGCCGGAAACTTGGATTAGAAGATTACACATTCCATGATTTACGCAAGACTTTTGGTTCTGTTCTTGCTCAGAGAGGTATATCCACAGCTGTCATACAGAAATTATTAGAGCATTCTTCACCAGATCTGACAAATAAGGTATATACTAATGTCGATCCTGTCCTGCGGCATGCGTTGGATCAAATACCTGTTAGTGACTGGTTGTGAAGGAACCATATTGCGTTTATTCTACTGTTAACATGTTTTGAGTTTCAGCCTTACAGTGGGGGCTGTGTATTTTGCAACAGCTTAATAAACAAACCGCTAATAACAATATTAATCTTCTGGAAGTGATTCATAGACCACATCAAGAGCCCGTCTTAGCGTCCAAGCTTGCTGGCTGGCATCCTCCTCATCACCGCGAATTTTCTTAAGTGCGTTCCGCAGTGCCGAGCGGTTCTTGTCACCCAGGGCGTTTGTGTGGGATTTCAGCAAAGACTCGGCGGCTACTTCGTAAATGGCTGCGCAGGCTGAAGGCTGACCTGAATTAAACAATGGCACTCCACGACTTATCGCAAGCTCGATCACCGCTCTGGCAGCTTCCTGAGGTGTCAGCTTCGATAGCGGCGGGATCAGAACGCTGTCGATCACGTGAATCACGCCGTTAGACGCCGCGATGTCGGATACAATAACATTGACACCGTTGACCTCGAACGCACCAGCAGTCCTGATTGTCACAGACTGGCCTTGCAGCGTTTCCAGCGACTGAGCACTCAAAAGTATCTTCCCAGGCAGTACGTGATAAGAAAGTATCGCGATGAGTTCTTCGCGATTTTCCGGCTTTAGAAGCTTCTCAACACTGCCTTTGGGCAGCTTTGCAAAGGCATCGTCATTCGGGGCGAACACTGTTAGAGGTCCCTCGCCCTTTAGCGCCTCGACGAGTCCCGCAGCCTTGACGGCGGCTAAAAGCGTCTTGAATTTGCCGGCGGCCACTGCTGTGTCCACGATGTCCTTGTTTTCGGCTGGGGTTTCTTGGGCGGGAGCAGCTTTCTCGGCTCTGATCCAACTGACCTCCAGCCGAAAAGGGCCAGCCTTCTTGTCAGACAATGTGAAGCCCACGCTTTGGACTTTATTCGCCCTAAGAGGCTCGGCCCCTGCGATGCGCCTTCCATAGGACGTATACTCAAAGTTCTTCAGTGGAATACGGACCTCCTGCCAGGTTTCCTTCTGCGTATTGACCGGTGCACGATAGGAGCCAGCGGCATTTCGAGAAGAGGTCCTCAGATTAAAGTAGTAGGTTCTGCCATCGCCTTTGACGCGGATGGCTATGGTGTCATAGCCGTCCAGCTTCAGGTCGGCCGGCCGCGTACGAATGGAGGCGAATCCGCCTCGGTTTTCCAGTGAGAGATTCCCGGAGAACTCCAGAGTTTTGTCATCGGTGAAACGGAAGCTCCCATCGGAGATACCACCCATAACGTTATCGTTAACGGAAATCCATTGCCTGGCAATCGATGCATTATAGAAGTCAATCAACGGTTTGCTCATCGGCTCAGAGGCGAGCCCGATTGATAGGGAGCCAAATGAAAGAATCCAGATTAGGAGCATAGAGCCTGAATTTGAATTGATAAGCTTCATTGTGATATCCTTTCAACAAAATTATTCATTATAACTATTGCTCATGAGCATTGTTATGCTCTATTTTAGTATTTATACGATACTGGCAGTCTTAATTGTTCGGATAAAACAGAGCGATCTCGTATTTCTCTAAGTGAGTCATTCTGTTTATGGGTCAATATTTATTAGAATCTTTGTGGTTTTTAGCTTGAGTGGGTGTCTGTCTTAAGAGGAAAGGTAAGTTATATAAAACCATGTCTTTGTACAATTTTTATTTAAAGCTGCCTGGAAATAGCAAATTTTTTGACAGTTCAAGATAGTTTTGGTAAGGATTATTGATGTAGTTCAGAACAAATTATATTTTTAACCGTGTAAATAGGAAATGTTAGATTAAGTGGTATCCCTGGGATATTGAATTTTACATTTTTTGATTAATGAATTTTTTAGGATTGATAAATGCGTATGTGGATGGTAAATCCTGCTTTGATGTGCAACAAGCATCTCCTCGGTGAGCATGTGGAGTGTCACATGTTGGTAGGCCATCTACAGCGTAAGAGACGAATAACAAATTATATCAAGCTCAATCTCTTGCAACCCAAGAGCCTCAGAGAAAGACACATTCAACTGGCTTTTGAGATGCAAAGCAGGAATATGCTACACAAATCACCGCTTCCCGAATTTGACCTGTCATATCTTCCTGAAGAGCACAAATTTTACACAGTGGATGCAGACCAATCGTTGATTGAGCTATCAAGACGATGTTTAGAATGCAGAGAACGATTAAGCGTTTCGAATTGCAGCCAGGAGCATGCGAACAGCCATAAATAAAATAGTTCATTTAGGAGTTTTTTAATATGAGTTTGACCGAATATTTTGACACCGCGGAAGGAACTGGGATATTAGCTACAGCCGATTCCGATGGGAATGTGGACCTGGCTATCTATGCCCGTCCGCATATGACGGATGACGACACTGTCGTACTGGTTATGTCTGACAAGTTGAGCCATGCTAATTTGCAAACCAATCCCAAAGCCGCTTATATGTTCATAGAAAAAAGCAAAGGTTATCGCGGCAAGAGGATTTATCTTCAGAAAATTCGTGAAGAGAATGATGCTGAGTTGATCCAGTCAATAAGAAGACGTAAGAGATATGACGAAGAAGGCGAGGCCGTATCTGGAAGCAGTGCTGTTTACTTCAAGGTTAACAAGATTCGACCTTTGGTCGGGGATTAATCATTTTTTAGCAAGCACTGTTTCTGGATGATGTGCAATGAAGAAATTCAGCAAGTTAGTTTGTTCGGTTTCCGTATGCCTTCTGACAGGTTTCCTGGGATCTTTTGTTACAATGGATTCTATTACAACTTGGTATGCTGATTTGTCCCGCCCGTCCTTTACTCCTCCTGATTGGACTTTCGGTGTGGTTTGGCCAATCCTCTATGTAATGATGGGGGTATCTGCCTTTTTGATTTGGGAAAGAGGTATAAACAAAAGACAAATCAAGGTGGCTATGGGGCTTTTCGTGCTTCAATTGGTTTTAAATGGAATCTGGACTCCCATTTTCTTTGGCTTGCATATGATAGCCCTCGCTCTGGTGGAAATTGTATTGCTTTGGGTAGCCATACTACTGACCATCATTGCTTTTTGGAGAATTTCCAAAGCTTCCACTTTTCTTCTCTTTCCCTATATTCTGTGGGTAAGCTTTGCTGTTGTCCTCAACGCTGCCTTCTGGTACTTGAACAGGTAATAGTCGAAACAATTGCTTCTTTTGGCGGGTTTTCTGTAATTGGTCTTGGCGAGCTTGTTTTTTTCGATAATTTATGGTAGTCTTATCAATGTTCAAGAGAGCATTTGTATGTAGGTCTGAAAATGGGAAAGAACTATCTGATTTCCATTGTTCTTACTATGATCCTTTGCCGCATGGCACAAGCACATCGGCCTGTCTTCAGTGAGAAAGCCGCCACAGATCCCAACACAGCTGTTCTGATTACTCAACCCAATATCTCACAGGTTATTTATCGTGAAATAACCGAAGATACCAAACAGGTATGGCTTGCGTTTGATGCAAACAAGGGATTTAAACTATTTCTACAAATTGGTGTTCCCGTTCTTGAACGTTTGAGAGAATTTCGACCTTCCATCTTGGTCATGGGACCAGGCTTGCCAGAAAATATCTTGGAAGCAGATCTGCCAAAAGATATGGGTGCAAAGTACTTTCCAACCGATAGTATAAAAAAGCCGAGGTTCTTCCATGAGCATTTCACAGGCACTGACTCTTGGATTCTACGTAGTGAAACTCTCGTTCTGCCCAGGTCGGGGCGGTATTACGTTGTTGCTTACGTTCCTTCTGGAGAAAAGGGGAAGTTATGGCTTTCTGTAGGCAAAAAGGAAGCCTTCGGACTGGCTGAGTGGGCTAAATTCGGGGAATGGAAAAAGAGGATAAGGAAATTCCATGAGATTAATGAAAAAAAAAGGGGGTTTAGGATTCCTATTCTCAGTCAAATTGGTGATCTGCTCAGATCTTCAAGGAGTGTAGAATCGAGAGCTAAGAAGCTCGATCCAAATGAAACGACGGTTAAAGTCCAGGATGGGGTGAAGATCCACACCGTCAAGACAGAATACCAAAACAGCAAACAGGAAATACGTGTTCTCTTACCTGACAATTATAGCAGAGAAAGATACTACCGTGTCCTGTATGTGCTGCCTGTCGAAAAAGGCTTTCACCAAAGATACGGATATGGTCTTGGTGTACTTAAGCAAATAAATGCTCACAATAAGTACGACATTATCATCGTTCAAATGGGATTCGAGAAAGAACCCTGGTTTGGAGATCATGCCACGGATACCAAGACTCGACAGGCAAGTTATCTAAAAGAATTCGTCGTTCCTTTTATTGAAAAGCACTATTCCACTATGGGTACATCGGATGGCAGACTTTTATTTGGTTTTAGTAAGAGCGGATGGGGAGCGTTCAGCCTGATACTGACTTATCCTGACTTCTTTGGTTATGCGGCTTCGTGGGATGCTCCAATGTTCTTTGAGGGATTCCATTACGGCATGGAGCAGGTCTACGGAACCCTTGATCAACTCAATGTATATCGCTCGGACATACTCGCCTCCAAGCAGAAGAAACATTTCCAGAAAAAAACTCGTCTCGTCTTGACTGGAGAAAAAGATTGGGGAAGATCAATTGCCGCTCCTAATAGCGGTAGTCATACAGTAGAGATGCATATACTAATGGAGAGGGAGGGTATCAAACACGTTTACGATAATAGCATAAAAGCCCCTCATCGATGGAGTGAGCAGTGGATGACTTCAACCCTGGAAGCCTTGCTAGGATTAACGAAAGCCGGGCGAACTCAGATGCAACTAAAGAGCAGTCCTTGTGTATCCCCATCAACGGGCCTGTTATTGATGGGTATGGTCATCTCATAGTTGATTTGGGAAAGCATGAAGGCTTGGTTAAGCTAAAGAAATCCACTCAAAAATGAGATTATATGTCATCTCGGTCTTAGAGAACCGGGGGGCCTAAGAAAACGTATTACAAAGGATGGCCGTGAAAAAATCCATACGGCCAAAATTAGAACAATTAAGGAGCCCTATATAATGCATGGTCTTCATAAGTTCATGTTTGCTGGTTTTGTCATATTGATTGTAGACTACGCCTGTGCAGAAGTATTTCTTCCGGGAATGCAGCCGAAAGAGGCTGGGATCGAGTTTGCGAAAGTCCAGCAATGTAGAATGTGTCATGCAGGTACCAAAAACGGCAGTGCAGATCCCTTTCTGTCGTGGCAAAGTGGTCTAATGTCAATCTCTGCTATAGATCCTGTTTTCCGAGCAGCTCTGGCGATTGCCAACCAGGACATAACAGGCATTGGTGAATTCTGCCTGCGTTGCCATGCTCCCCGTGCCTGGCTGGAGGGACGCTCAACGCCTACAGATGGATCTGCCCTGAACAAAGAAGATATGTACGGGGTGAGCTGCACAGTCTGTCACAGCTTCATTGATCCACTATCTGGGGAAGCAGCCAAGCTCATCAAGGAAGTACCTTCGGGCTATGGAAATGCAATGATGGTTTCAGATCCCCGGAATGTTGTGCGCGGTCCCTATGGCGACGGCAAGGGAGCAATGCCACACGAAGTGATGAAGTCGCCATTTCACACTTCAAGCGACCTTTGTGGTGTTTGCCATGATATCTCTAATCCTCTACAGACAGAGGATGTGAGAAAGGATCCACCACATCGTTACGGACATATCCAGCGGACATACAGCGAATGGCTGCTCAGTGACTTTTCCAAGCGCGGCCTAAAAGGCAGTTGCCAATATTGCCATTATCCAATAGTCGAAGAAGGGGGCCAGGCTTCGAAATACGGCAATCTTCATCGGGACTACTTTGTTATGCACGGTCCGATTGGAGGTTCAACGTGGGTTCAGGATGCCGCATGGCTCGCATGGAAAGGCAAGGACATGGGTATGGATCGGGAAGCCCTGGATTTGAGTAAGCAAAGGGCAGAGAAGCTTTTACGGGAGGCGGCCTCGTTGGATATTAGTTTTAAGAACCAAGGATATGCTACTGTACGTATAACGAATAAGACCGGACACAAACTTCCCTCGGGTTATGAGGAAGGCCGACGAATGTGGGTCAATGCCGTTTTTCTGGATTCATCCGGGAAAGTGTTGAAAGAAACAGGCAAGTATGCAGCCAAAGACGATACAATATTCGGTAAACAAGTTAAGGCTCCCACGCTTCTGGATCCCGAGAAGACGCGAGTATATGAAATTCTCTTTGGTATCAGCGAGACTCAAGCTAAAAAATATGGAAAGGAGCCGGGCAAGTCATTTCATTCTGTCCTGAACGATACGATTATAAAGGACAACAGGATTCCTCCGGAAGGATTCAGTAACATTAAGTTCGCAGAGCACCTGTCCAAGCCAGTTGGGGCTACGTATGCAGATGGGCAATACTGGGATGATATCGAACTGGATCTGCCGACCGGCTGCAGAAAGGTGCTTGCCAGACTCATGTATCAGTCGGTCTCTTGGGAGTATCTCAAGTTCCTGGCTGAAGAGAATAAAACCGATGATTGGGGGATGAGACTATACGACTTATGGACAAAAACCGGTAGATGTGAGCCGACAGTTATGGCAATAATTGAGAAAGAGGTCGAGTTTTAACAGGAGAAGAGATATCGGCAAGGATCACAATTGCATGCTTTTCATATGCTTATTTAGGACGGGAGATTTTTAAGATGTATAGATACAAAGTGCTGTTTATTCTGCTTGTTTTATTTTTGTGTTCTGTAAGAGAAGCTCATAGACCCGTCTTAAGTGAACGTAAATCGATAAGCCCCTTGGATGCTATTCTCATATGTGCTCCTTCTATATCTCAAGTGATCTACCGTGAACTAATTAAAGAAACTTCTCAAGTTTGGTTGAATTTCGACGTAATCCGAAATAAATCAAGAAATGCTTTAGTACAGAATTTTGTTTGAATTTAGTGAATTTTACACTTCCAAGTCGAACGGCAGAAAAATTATAGAATCTTCGTCAATACTTTATGCTGTTTATATCTGGATAAAAACGAAGTTGCAGAAAAATATCAGTAAAATTCGTATAATACTCCTCAAATGAATAATTTAAGGTTGATTCTTGTTACCGGCGCCGCAGGTTATGTGGGCAGGCATTTGATACCTCGCCTCCTTGAGGAAGGTTATCAAGTAAGGGCATTTGTCAGGAAGCCCCAGAAGCTCAACGATTTTACCTGGAGAAAAAGGGTCCAAATTGCTGTGGGTGATGTACTTTTGCCGGAAACGCTGGAATCTGCCCTGTCCGGTGTTGATGCTGCCTATTATTTTATTCACAGCATGACTGGTGGTGCCGGTTTCGCTGAAAAAGACACTATTGCAGCTCGAAACTTCGGAGAAGCGGCAAGAAAAGCCGGCGTTAAGCGGATAGTATATCTTGGCGGCTTGGGAAATCCAACAGCACAGTTGTCCGAACACTTGCGCTCACGACAGGAGACCGGTGAAGCCCTACGAAGCTCAGGTGTGTGCCTTACTGAATTTAGAGCGGCCATAATCGTTGGCTCCGGCAGCATATCATTCGAGATGATAAGATATCTGGCAGAGCGTGTTCCGACTATGATTTGCCCACGCTGGGTAGGGACTAAAGTTCAGCCAATATCAATTGGTGATGTTATTTCGTATTTGGCAGCATCTCTAAAAAATCCTGAGAGTGCAGAGCAGATAATCGAAATTGGCGGAACCGATGTTCTTACATATGGTGATATGATGAAGGGTTATGCTCACATAAGAGGTCTTCATCGTTGGTTATTTCATGTGCCGATCCTCACGCCTCGTTTATCGTCATACTGGGTACATTGGGTCACACCCATTTCAGCGGCTTACGCCCGGCCACTAATAGAGGGCCTTCGAAACGAAGTTATTGTAACTAACAACAAGGCGTTCAAATTATTTTCAGATATCAAGCCTTCCGGTTACGAACGTGCTGTACGTAAGGCTTTGTCGCAACTTGATCCAGAATACTTCAATGTCAAATTTGAGGCGGCACAAGATAATGGGCGCTCCATTTGTTTCCGTAAGATTCAGAACGGCATGATTATTGAGATCAGACAAAAGGTAGTGCGTTCTAATGTCGAAGCGGCTTATAAGGCCTTTACAGAACTCGGGGGACCAAACGGCTGGCCATGTAATTTATTGTGGCGTCTGCGTGCTGTGATAGACAGAATTATTGGAGGTGTCGGAATGCGAAAGGGTCGGCCAGAAACTGGCAATATTAAGTTAGGAGACATGGTCGATTTCTTCCGAGTGGTCAAGATAGAACCGAACAGAATGATAAGGTTAAAAGCAGAAATGAAGTTGCCGGGGGACGGTTGGCTGCAATTTGAGACCGAACCGGTCGAGGACAATCTCACAAGTATTGCGCAGACCGTGTTCTTTGCACCAAGGGGTTTGCTCGGAACTATCTATTGGTATCTGCTGCATCCTATGCACCGACTTATCTTTGCCAAGATGATCAATAAGCTTGCTTCGAACGCAGAACACACTTAAAATGAGTGTAAAGATCGGCATCAAGGATTTCAAACAAACCTAAATTTTTCGAAAAGTTTTACATTCGGTTCGTTACCTTTGTGAGGTGCTGGTGTTTATTGGGTGATAACTCTTAATCGAAAGGAAGCATAAAGTCCCTCTCACTGATGAGAAACAGTCATTTTTAAGAAAAAAATGAGAATATTTAGAAGGAGTCATCAAAGTTGAAATCACAAATGAGTCTGAGAAAACAACTAAAAGAGTTGTTTGATAAGCAGCGTATTGGAGTTTTGTCAACGCAGAAAAAAAACCGGCCGTATGCAAGCCTCGTTGCTTTTGCAGTAACAGATGACCTTAAGAGCTTCGTATTTGCTACCCCACGTACGACACGCAAATACTCTAATATCATGGCCAGCAGCAGAGCTGCGCTTCTGATAGACAATAGATCTAATAGAATGAGTGATTTCAGAAGAGCAATGGCTGTTACAGCTGTGGGTAACGTGCGTGAATTACGGAAATCTGGGAAGAATCGATTGATTCGTCTCTACAAAGAAAAACACTCTCACTTAGAAGACTTTATCAAATCACCAACCTGCGCAGTTCTATGCTTAGAGGCTGAGACTCTTCATGTCGTAGACCACTTTCAGCATGTGGTGGAGTTGCATCTTAATAAATGAAATTTACATATCATCTATCGCAGATAAAAAAGTCAGACCAGAAATGTGTGGGAGGAAAGGCTTCAGCTCTTGCCATAATGGCACAAGAGGAATTGCCCGTCCCAAAGACAATTTGCATATCAACCAATGCTTATAACATATTTATGGATGAGACCGGGCTGCGAGCACAAGTACTTATGGAGTACCACCGCAAACAATTTGATCAAATGAGATGGGAGGAGATGTGGGATTGCTCGTTAAGAATACAGAATATGTTTGCCAGGACACCAATACCTTCCACACTTGCAGCAGCTTTAATGGTGGAAATAACTAATTGTTTTGATAATAGTGCCGTCGCTGTCAGGTCGTCAGCGGTTGGTGAGGACTCGGCAAGGGCTTCTTTCGCAGGGCTTCATGAATCTTATTTAAATGTAAGAGGCCCTAAAGAAGTACTTGAACATATCAAGCTTGTTTGGGCATCAACCTGGTCAGATGCTGCAATCCTCTATCGAAAGGAAATCGGACTGGAAGTCGAGAAGAGCAGCATGGCAGTTGTCATTCAGGAGCTGATTCAAGGGCAGGAATCTGGGGTGATATTTGGACGAAGCCCGGTTGATCATTCAAAAGCAGTAATAGAGGCTGTTTACGGTTTGAACCAAGGTTTAGTAGATGGGACTGTACAGCCTGACAGATGGATGATAGACCGAGATTCTGGAAAGATCGTCTCGCACACACCCGCTCAGCGTGCTAAGATAGTTGTGCCAGCAGCGAAGGGAGTAAAAGTCATCAGGTTGACGACAGGGAAGCGGAATAAACCACCCTTGACAAGACATAAGGTGAAGGACATATTCAAGCTTGAAAAAAGACTTGCTAAACTTTTTGGATCGGATCAAGATGTCGAATGGACTTATGACCATTCCAAACTTCGGCTTCTTCAGTCTCGGCCAATAACCACAACAGGCAAGGCCAAAGACAATGATGATCGGCAGTGGTACTTGAGTCTCAAGCGTGGATTTGAAAACCTTGTGGATCTGAGATCAAAGATAGAAGACGAAATCATACCAGAAATGGTATCTGAAGCAGAGTCCCTTAAGAAGATAGACTTGAAACAACTGAAAGATAAAGAGCTGGCTACTGAGATCTCTCGCAGGGTAGATATTTGTGAAAAGTGGAAGAAGCAGTATTGGGATTACTGTATTCCTTTTGCACATGGGATACGGCTTTTCGGCACGGTCTATAATAAAGCAGTTAAGCCTGAGAATCCATATGAGTTCCTGGAACTTTTAGAAGGGACTGCACTTAAAAGTGTTCAGAGAAACGAACAACTACAACGGCTTGCCAATAAGCTAAAAGCGGACAAGAGCCTCCGAGTGCTGGTTCGATCCGGAAAGCTACCTGAGGACTCAAAATTTGCAAAGGAAGTAGCGGCTTATGCCCAGGAGTTGCTCACACCATTGCTGGGGATGATAAGCCAATCTCAACTTCGGGCAAAGATGCTTGAACTGTTAATAGAGATGGCTGAAATGGGGACTGCTAAAAAGGTAATAAAAGACCAAGCAAAATCAAACCTTGAGAAGAGATTACTGGCAAATATGCCAAAGAAAGATCGCACGTTTGCTTTGGAGCTAATGGACTTGGCACGCACGAGCTATCGCTTACGTGATGATGATAATATCTACTTAGGGCAGATTGAAAAACAACTGCTTAATGCAACTCAAGAAGCTCATAACCGCTCTTCAATCGTTTCGAAGATACCTCTTGATATTTTACGAGCCGATGAAAGTGTCAAATGTCTAAGAGATCCTAATTACCGGCCAGAGAGTCGGAAGTCCAAGCCTGTTGAGATTCAGGACAGGCAGATTATGCCAAGACAACTTATAGGTCAACCTGCAGGATCCGGACTTGCTACAGGTCGCGCGAGAGTAATCAGGAAAACAGAAGATCTTTTCGCATTCAAGAGGGGCGAAGTCCTGGTCTGTGATGCTATAGATCCTAATATGACTTTCGTTATACCATTGGCATCGGCAATTGTTGAGCGTAGAGGAGGGATGCTGATTCACGGAGCTATAATAGCACGCGAATATGGACTTCCCTGTGTTACCGGCGTTCCCGATGCCGACAAACTTATTGACACAGAAGATCAAATCAGTGTAGATGGTTATTTGGGCATAGTGACCATAAGCAAGAAACTTCCAATTAAACACCTAAAAACCACTACAAATAAAGATGGATAATTGACTTTAACATGATCGATGCTACCATAATACCATTTTCGATATTACATCACAGGACTTACTATTGGCTAACTTGGCCAACTCAGTTTAAATTTTATTATCTTAAAATTAATATCAAAATCGTGGCTAAAAAACCTTGGCCAGTCATTATATTTGAGGCCGAAATAGTGAATCATATGTTCGCTCTGATCGCATCATAATTTTCTTTGTAACTCTATCAGTTTATGGATAGACTGAATGTGATTTATTGCTGAAAGGAGAAGTGATTTATGCAAATGTCGAGAATTTTTTTAACATATGCCGTGAGTGTACCGGTATTTTTTTTTATTGATATGATTTGGCTTGGCGTGATTGCCAAAGGTTTTTATCGCAACGCCCTTGAGCCGCTGCTGACTCCTAACGTTAACTGGATAGCTGCAATCATGTTTTATTTGCTTTTTCTTGTCGGGGTACTGATTTTTGCCTTACTTCCTGGTATGGCAAAGCGGTCATTGGTTTATACCATTGAGATGGCGGCATTGTTTGGCTTTATCGCGTATGCCACCTATGACCTGACCAATTTGGCTACGCTTCGTGACTGGCCTTTGACGCTGTCGATTGTCGATATGATTTGGGGTTCTTTTTTGTCGGCATCAACAGCTACAATGACTTATCTTATTATGAGTCGGATATAACTGATGTGGTGTTAGTTATCTTAAACCAGGGAATAATCATAGATGTGGTTTTTTGGTATTGAAGATAAGCATCTGGTTTGGATTTGAGCGATTGCCGTTCTGAAATAGGACCCGTGATAAGCGACATTGTCAGCAATAGAGTTATCGGCGAGATTAGCCCAAGCCATCCCAGCCGAGCCGGTATGCCAATAAGGGCAAATCCGGACCACAGAAGAATCTCAAAAAAATAATTCGGATGGCGGGAGTAATTCCAAAAGCCAACTTGACAGACTTTGCCGTGATTATCCGGACTGATTCGGAACCGATGTAATTGAGCATCCGCCGCAATAGAACCTACATAACCAAAGCCCCATAGCAAAAATCCAACTTTTGGCCAAATTGAGTCGAATGTCGTACTTTGGGCTGTAAAGACAAACACAAATCCAACGGCGGCTTGAAAGCAGGCCTGAATGAGATAATGGATCAGAAAATACAGTGGCGCAGGGATGTTCGAGTTCCGATGAAGCGATTCGTATCGGGCGTCTCTTTTTCCAAGCCTAAGCCGAGTCCAAAACAAGTATCCCCCAAGCCGAAGCCCCCAAAGCAAAACCAGCAAACTGATCAGAAGTTTGCCGGTAGAAAACATACCGCCGCTCAGATTATGCGTTAATCCCATGAGGGTCAAACCTATTGCCCATCCCAAGTCCACGACCGCAGGATTTCTTTTCCACAGATAAATAAACCACAATCCGGTCAGCGTGCCGGCCCCGATAAGTAGATTCAGCAGTATTCCTTCAGCAATCATTTTTTGTTGTCCAAATGTAGTTTGGAGGGACCTATTTTTTGCTCAAAATCATTGATACAATCCCGATTTCTGGGACGTGTTAAGACGATTTGAAGATCATCGATATACTGCTGAGCAAATCCAGCTTGACAGTATGAAAAATAATACTCCCAGCGCCGAATAAAGGTTTCGGGGAAACCCAGTTCGATGATTTTTTCCCGATTGGCAAGGAAACGTTCTTTCCATCTTGCCAAGGTCAAAGCGTAGTGCGGTCCGATGCTTTCAACTTGTTTGATAACAAACGATGTATGTTCGGTTAGGACTTTTGTCAGTGCAGTTAGCGATGGTAGCAGGCCGCCTGGGAATATAAATAAGCGCATCCAGTCAGTTGTTTTAGAATAGGCCTCGAAGCGCTGGTCTGGAATCGTAATCGTCTGAATGAACAGCATTCCGTTTGCTTTCAACAGACGGTCGCAAATGCGGAAAAAACCAGGGTAGTAGGCCTTTCCAACGGCTTCGAGCATTTCTACAGCAATGATTCGGTCGTATTGCCCGGTAACGTTGCGGTAGTCGCAAAGCAAAACGTTTATCCGGTCAGACAATCCGGCCTGAGCAATCCTCTGCTGTGCTAATTGCTGTTGTTCTTTTGAAAGCGTAATAGAGGTTATACGGCAACCGTAGAGAGTCGCGGCACGTATTGCCAATGTGCCCCATCCGGTGCCGATTTCGAGCAAATGATGATTTTCAGAAAGGCAGGCTTTTTCTAAAATTAGGTCGGTTTTACGTAGTTGTGCATCAGCCAGAGCTTCGTTTTCACTTTCAAAGATAGCACAAGAGTACGTCAGCGTTTCATCCAGAAACATCTTATACATATCGTTACTCAGATCGTAATGCCGGGAAATGTTTTTTTGTGCCCCATAAAGCGTATTTTTGTTGCTTAAGTTCCATCCCAGATAAAAGATTTTAACTAACTTGGAATACCAACGCATTTGAACCGGATGCATCATTATTGCGCTAAACATAAAGTCCATAAACTGGACCAAGTTACTCGACGTCCAATACCCTTTTTCGTAAGCTATTCCCAACCCAATTTCACCCGCCTTGGCAAGCAGGCTGAAGAAACGGTAGTCTTTGATTTGCAACTGCGCTGACAGACCCGAACCTTCAGTCCCAAAAACGCGTCTTTCGCCTTCAGGAAGCTTTACCGTAATCACTCCTATAGATTGTGCCTTAAAAAAGGAGAAGATAACTTTCATACCCTCACGAGCAAACCATGAGGGAAGTTGTTTTCTCATTGTATACTCGCTATGAGGGATGGGTTTAGAAAAAACAGGCAATTTTTTCTTAAAATACAAGGTTAATGCCTGTCGTATGATTCTAGGCATATTTAGCACAGCATTAAAGGGGTATTTTAACAAAGTCCGGTAGAGTGTATAGGGTGTAAGCGGGCGTCCTTCCCCTGTTAGTTTAGCGAAAAAGACGGGCTTTTCGCCACATTCCGATTTATTCAATTTAACGCAAATATCAATTTTTTGCCCGTCATCCTTAAAACGGATATTGTACTTTCCGCTAAGATCAAAAAATGGCGATACGTGAAACGCTTTTGGTATCTCAAAACATGACGTTTCGGACTGTACATGAGGATCTTTGAGGACATACAAATGAGTTTCTCGAAAGGTGTTATGCACCTCAGCCAAGACAAGCCTGCAGAGATTTGCAGCGTTATAACATAGAAAAAAGCTCACTGGTCGAAAGATAATATTAAAATATTTTGCAAAGCTAATCAGTTCTATGCGATGTATGGATTCTGAATAATCTATTTTCTCAAGCACTCCGGTAATTTTATCCTTGAGGGATTGGTTACCCCGCCACAAGTAATCCCTGTCGTCTATGCGAACGACCGAAAAGCGATTGTAGCCGAATCCGGGGAGGGTTCGGTCCAATTCGGGCAATTCTTTCAGGTCGAATCGATAGAAATATACCGGATATGAGAAGTGGTGTTTCTTGGGCCAGTGACGGCCATGCGATACAACTCCAGTGAAAATCTGTGAATTCATAAACCAATCCCAAACTTCTGAGCTACAGTAAGACCTGAATGGGCTCCATCCTCATGGAATCCATAGCCACAGTATGCCCCGCAGTAAAAGATACGGTCTTTGCCATTGATAGTATCCAACTCCTTATGCGTGCTTAGGGACTCAAAGGTGTAGCATGGGTGATGGAATGTAACGGATTCTATCTGCCGACTCGGATCAATCCAGGCGTCGCCGTTTAGAGTTACAAAATAATCTTTTTTCGTCTTAAGCCTCTGCAGTCGATTCATATAGTAAGACATATTCATAGTCGGCATTAGCTGCTTACCGCCGAAACTGACATAGTTCCAGCTTGCCCAGACTTTTCGACTCGGCGGCATCACTTGCATATCAGTATGCAGGGTGACTTGATTTTGCGTGTATGTCCATTTGCTCAAGATTCTCATTTCCTCTGGTTCCGGATTCAGCAGAAGCCGGAGGCTAATGTCGGCGTGGGTCGCAAGCACAACACAATCAAAATCCATTTCCGTTCGGTCTTCGAATATCACCTTGATCCTATCCGTCATTCGTTTGACATGCCGGACGGGAAGGCCTTTTTTAACTGCGCCTCGAAACTGTTTCTCGAACGCTTGAATGTATGAAACACTCCCGCCCAAAACAGTTTGCCATTGAGGTCTGTTGACAAGTTTCAGAAGGCCATGATTGCTATAAAAGCGAAGGATAGACTCGGCCGGGAAATCAAGTATGTTTTTACTGGGCGTTGACCAGACCGCAGCGCTGATCGGGGCGATATGAAAGTCGATATATGCTTTTGAGAATCCGTATTTTTGCAAAAACTGTCCCAAAGTCAGATGTCCTAATCCTCTTTTTAACTCTCTGATGCTGATACGATTAAAACGAAAGATATCCCAAATCATCCGCCAGAAAGAAGGAGAAATCAGATTTCGCCGACGCGCGAATAATCCGCCTGGAAAATCACTGGAATAATAAAATCCCAAGTCTTTGTCTTCAAATCCAAAGGACATGTCGGAATTCTCTACGCGGATGCCCCATTGGTTGAACAAGGTTACAAGCGTTGGGTAGTTACGGTCGTTCAGGACGATAAATCCCATATCGACAGGAGTGCCTGAATCCGCTCCGCTGTCAAGGAAATGGGTGTGTGTATGGCCACCAAGCTGAGGCTCCTTTTCAATCAGGGTTACTGAATGCCGGCGGGACAGCAACCATGCGGCGGTTATACCCGAAATACCTGCTCCAATCACGGCAATTCTATTAGTGGTGCCAGATATATTGTTATCAACACTTTTATTCAAAGCTAAATCCTAATATATCACTATATGTCCAAATATACTGCACAACTTGCGGCGGTTCAAAAAGATTTACGAACTTATATACAAGTCGATACATCAGATTTAAGATTTCATCTGAAAGCATTAAATGGATTTTAATATTACACAGAATTTGTCTTTTGGACGACATAGAATAACAGCATGACAATTGCCATGCTCCCCCAGCCTATTAACATAATTTGCCCATATCCCATTATTTAGTTACCTCACAAATTATAGTAACGAGTATCTCTTTTCCTTGTTCGCTTCAATCCACTACAATTGGATGTTATTATACCATTTTATAGCGGCAAAGAAATGTATTTTTGATTGTCTTAAATAATGTGGCAACTTAAATATCGTTTAATCATTGGCTTTGACCGAATCTGAGGCGAAAATCTTCTACCCTTCTTCTATTGGCTCCAATATCCGAATATCCCACCCTTGAACCTGAGCGAATATGTATCAGGCCATTCTCTTTGTCCATTCTTAATTCTAAATCATCTATAAAGCCAAATATCCTTGTGCTGAAAGTAGCCCACAGGTAAAAATCATCCTCAAGAACAATCTTACCTTCCATCTCATGAATGATTTGTTTGGCTCTGTCCCAGTTACTCTTTGCAGGTCCGGAGAATGCCAGTGGTTTTACATATGAGGGTAAATCTTTGTCTTCACTACAAACACAGTTCGGTCGATTGGGGCAGGGTCGTAACCGTCCATTAATCAAGCCTATAGAAGGCTTCTTCCTTGAAATAATTGACAAGATGGCTAAAAATGAAACCATACCAATAGATATAATCACGATCCCGATGAGCATCTTCTTCATTTTACTCCAACGAGGTTTTTATCATCTATAAAATATTGACTTTTCATTTACAATGCGATCAAAGTGAGGTCAATCTAATAACTATAAACCTGGCAACATCTATCAAAACAGTCCCAAAATGATGTATTTCAGATTCGTTTCTTCTGGTTATAAGAACTTTTATGATTTTATCTTAATATTTGACCTATCTGTTTTCCTGAAAGATCAAAATGTTTATACACAGCTTACTGAATCATCATCGTTACCTTGACGTCTTGATTCTGGTTGCTCTTTGGTGATGATCCATCATCATTTTTCCAGTAGTCTTTCTGATGAATGAAAGGCATGCTCAACAGTCTCAAGAATCGGTTGTCTTTAGCCAACTGGTATCCGGGTACCCCAATATTAATGGAAGATTGAGGTACGTTTAGGACCAACGTCTTATGGAGCTTGTCCCAACACGAAAATATGACAGAATAATTTGAATTTATCTCTTCCCTTACTGCACTGTGGTGAATTCCATGCATTCGGGGAGTCACAATAGCTTTATTCACACAGCGCTCTAATTTTAAAAGGAACCGGATATTCGAATGATGTAACATAGTCCCGGCAGTGAACACTGTCTCATAGATAGTGTATGTCAAGGGAGTAGCCCCAACAATCAAAACCTGGGCAACTCGAAAAAAAGAAGAATAAGCGATTTCGACAAAATGGAAGCGAAACGATGTGGAAACATCCAGGTCGGGATCAATATGGTGGACATTGTGAAATCGCCATAGCAAAGGAATTCGATGATTTGCACAATGCCAGTAGTAAAAGGTCAAATCCAACAGTAAAAAACCCATAGGTATGTGGCACCATTTTGGCAAAGGAATTAAAAATATTAATCCAAAACCACGCTGTAATATCGACTCAGACACTCCAAGTCTTGCATTTCTAACGACCAGCCCTCCGACCAAGAATACAGTCCCGGTGAGTATCAAGTTGACAAAAAGGCGATGCAACAGAGGCCGTGTCTTTTTTCTAAGCGGATTTAATTGTTCCCAAAAAAGCAGAAGCACAAAAACTATAGGAAGAACCAATAAGTTGAAATATTCCATTTTCATTTAGTTCCGGAACTCTTCAATTTATGATGAGAACAACCTTTATTTACTATATTCTCTTAGAATCTATACATTATTCCTAATAAAAACGATTCTATATGATCTTCGTCAACAATTGGGCTATTTTTAATCTCATCACCCAGCCACTCAAAGGAAATCATACCCATTAAGCTCAGGTTTTCACTAAGTGTGTAGTTTAATCGGACCCCCGCCATCAGCCCCGTTGAGTCACCTACATAGTATTCAGGCCGACCGGCAATCACTTCCGATGCACGCACACCATAGTAGTAGTCATTCAATTGACGGCTGCGATAATTCACACCGATGTTAGGAGTCAAGGTTAAAGCCGGTATTTTAAGCATATCTCTAAAATCATAACTGTAAGAAAGCCTAAGCTCATGTCCTTTGTGTTCATTGAGAATATCTGTACCAAAATCAGCCGTTAACTTACCCAGCATAAAGGTTTTTGACAAAGAACCTCCAAGTTCAAGCGTCCATTCCCGGTCATCCATACCCCGTAGGTAACGACTATCACTTTCCTCGTAACCCTCGAATCGGACTTTGGCCAGACTGCTGATCTCCCAGCCGTCATCTTCAAATAACAAATAACTCATCCTCGGCCCGTAAAGTGAAAATCTTTCTGTCTTGTATATAATTATGGGAATCCCATGAATCTCAGTATCTATCCCCTTGTAAGGATTTTTCGTAATGATTGCACCACCCCCAACTAAAAAAAGATTCTTTGGACCGGCGTAACCAGAGTCTTTTACATTTGGGCCGAATCCAGTCTCGACAACTACAGCTAGCATTATCACATGGAATATAGACATAAAGAGTACATCCTTTCGTTTGTTTTATGATATAGTCATACAACATCATTCTATAGTTCTAAATTTATTGAGCAATTGAAAAAGTTAAAGAGCACGAGCAACATATTGAACTAAGGCATTCTTGGTATCTTTTACCTTTAAATCCATGTTAAGTATGAATAAAATATCATGAATTCTTCGAAAAGTCTCCTATTTCAAAAGCTCAAAAACACTACAATTTTCAGGGTTGAGTAGACCGAGGGAATTTCACCCTCGGCCCCTCCGAGAACCGGACGTGAACCTCTCAATTCATCCGGCTCCTATCATTCAAACCATATGTCACCATATGGTTCTGCTACTTCCAATGACTCCTCCTGTCATAAACAGTTGGTCAATCGTTGGTAGCTGAATGACCGAGCCCCTTCGCTCGGCTGCCATTACAGCAGCTTCAATGCTACTACGAGCTCGTCCGTCCCTGCGCAACACGTCGATACTATCAGCCTCGCAGTTGCCCTGCTTGTGCCTTTCTCTTTACATCGTTGCGACAGGTTCCCGCAGTTCCACGTCAGAGCCCAGATTAAGCTCACGCCACCTCTACGCCGGACGCCGCCTGGCCAGTAAACAGGTATCCGCCAGACTTATCCTGGGAAAATGTCAAGTCCCCAGTTTTGACCCCATCTAAGACTTTCGACGCTTGCACGGTGGTTCACTTGTATTCGTCTTCTTAATCCACACCTGATGCTTTTAATAGCACCTTTTCCGTAACGCTCACGACCAGGGCTCTTAACCAAAGCCGCTTACGGCGGTTTGCAACCTGCTCCTGTAAGCCGGTTGCGGGAGGCCTACTCCCATCTCTGACGCAGCTTGCTGCGGCACACTGACATCTTGTATCCGAAATGTCTACACGAATGCCAATTTTGCCAATGTCGAGTCCGAATATTGCCTCTGGATCGCACACATCGGTATGCTATGGCAGGGGATTTGATTTGGGCTTGCCTGGGGCGTGCCGCTCCCCCCCAACATGCAACAGCTCCAGGACAGCCATGGCGATCCTGGGCTGTTTTCTCCCCTTGACCTGCCTTCCTTCGGGGGTATAATCATTTCTATGATTGAAAAATCAAAATGCCTATCAGTCATGACTCTACTCGATCGTTCCCGGCGTTCGTTTCTAAAAACTTCTTTCGCACTGGCGGGAACAACCCCGCTCATCGCCGTTTTGCTCCAGGCGCAATCGAATGAAGCCGGTGGGCCACTCATTGCCTATGTCGGCACCTTCAGTTCCCCGCTTCGCGATGTGTTGTCAACGCAGGTGGATCTGCCGCCCGGCAATGGTCTCGGCATACACCTTTTTCAGGTGAATTGCGCCACCGGTGCGATGACGCCCGCGGGCATTTACGAGATGGGAACAAGCCCGAGCTGCCTGGTTTTCAATGCGACCGGAACCCGACTGTATTCGGCCAATGAGACGGATCGCGTGGGGAAGGACAAGGAAGGCACGGTCAGCGCCTTCTCCATCGATCGGGCAGACGGGCATTTGACGTTGCTCAATACCGTCCGCTCCGGCGGCGCCGGTCCGACCTATGTGAGCATCCATCCGTCAGGACAGTTCATGTTGGTGGCCAACTATTTCGGCGGTTCAGTAGCGGTGCTGCCGATTCTGCCCGACGGTAGGTTGGGCAATGCCACGGACATCAAAAACGATGTTGGCAAGATTGGCCCCACCAAGGCGACCAGCGCTCCACCGGGCAGCTTTGCCTTCAGCGGACATGATCAGACTCACGCACACATGATTCAGGCCGATCCCTCAGGGCGCTTCGTGCTGCATGTTGACCTGGGCCTGGATAAAATCTTCATCTGGAAGTTCGATGAGCACAGAGGCATGCTGACTCCGAATAAACCGCCCGCAGTTTCACTGCCAGCCGGAGACGGGCCGCGGCATTTCCATTTTCATCCCAATGGCCGTTGGTTCTACTCCATTCAGGAAGAAGGCTCGACA
>JACNGQ010000393.1 GCA_014384025.1 Planctomycetota bacterium
CAATGGCAGTGCGGCTGTCACTCATAATAATCCAAATGCCGCACAGATAGATACCTGGACTCAATGGAATATCAACCTCCATGCTTTTGCAGACCAGGGCATGAACCTTGCAAACGTCAATACGATTACTATTGGTTTTGGTCGCAGGAACAATCCTGTGGCCGGTGGTTCGGGTATGATGTTCTTCGATGATATACAGTTAAGACAATCCGCTCAGGAACCTGATGCACCCTAAGAATTCAGGTAGCATTGTTGATATAGAATATTGTTAGCCGTTTTGGGGCTTATACCAATCAGGTATAAGCCCCATTTGCTTGTGGAAGCATAAAAATCGCTAATGTATTGAAAAAATGATTTTCAACACATGATGTTGGATAATCTGTGTCTGATGCAGCACAAGAACAATTCCCATATATGAGAAAACGAAATATCACAAAAAGTCTTTTTTCCCCTTGACGAACAGTTGGCTGATATGATATAAATAATATGGTTAAATATGTGGATTCAGGTTTACCTGTGGGCTGATTTGTCTCTTTTATTGAATCAGCTTATTGAGGTAACTTTAGCTATAGAATAAGAGGTATAAGGTTGTAAGTACACCTTATGCTTTGTGTTGAAGATTATAGCGTTTGATTAACATCCAAATATTTGGCTGTTGAAGGAAGGAGGTAGTGGCAAGCCGTAAAAACAATCATCCTGAGCAGATGATTTAGTAAATCTAAAAATTGTTTCAAACTTTTTGTTTAAGGAGGATTATTATGTACAGAAAATCAATTCTTGTTATGTTGGTACTGGCTATGATTTCTGCAAATGTAGCTTTTGCAGGTGTGGTCGTAGAGATCGGAATCGCTAACGGTAATGATTCTGTTGAAGAAGAGGCGCCAGGCAGTATGTATATGGGCAGCAGCGACCTGGAGATTCTCGATGATGGCGGTGTCCAGGCAATAGGCCTGCGTTTTCTGAATGTCGAACTCCCTAAAGGTGCCACCATTGTTGAAGCATATATTGTCTTTACTGTCGATGAGGTCGAAGCTGATGAGCCCGTTAATGCTATCATACAGGCTGAGCTGGTTCCAGATGCTCCCCCGTTTGAAAACGTCAATGGTAATGTTAGAGACAGGACAACAACTAATGCGATTGCTAAATGGTCGCCGGAACATTATCCTACAACGGGTGTAAAAGTTCAAACCTCGGATATCTCCGCTGTCATCAAGGAAGTAATTGATCAGGCCGGCTGGGCCTCAGGCAACGCTCTTGTAATAATTATTAACGATGACCCTGACAATCCGTCCGTTGGCCATAGAACCGTTGAGTCCGGCTCTGGAGCACCGGCAGCATTACTGCATGTGGAATATTCCAGTAACAAGGCTTATAAGGAAGACCCAAGAGATGGCTCCATATATCTTGATACATGGGCCAGCCTTGGTTGGGCACCGGGAGATAATGCAGTTTCAAGCGACGTATATTTCAGTGACAATCTTGCTGATGTAGAAGCCCGTGCAGAAGCTGCGTTTCAGGGCAACCAGGGCGGGGAATTTTTTGTTGTAGGATTCCCCGGTATGCCGTTCCCCGATGGTCTTGTTCCGGGAACTACATACTACTGGATTGTTGACTCGATTGAAGCCGATGGAACTACAATATACGAAGGCGACCTCTGGAGCTTTCAGATTGCTCCTAAGACCGCATATTCTCCCGAACCTGCTAATGCTGCCGAGCTTGTAGATATAAATGAGAGACTTCGTTGGCAGCCCGGTTTCGGTGCGAAATTACACACAATTTATTTTGGTGACAACTTTGATGATGTAGCCAACGCCGCTGGTGGCCTCCCACAAGGAGCCATGGATTTTAGTCCTGGCGAACTTGCAATGGCTAAAACCTACTACTGGCGGGTCGATGAGTTCGACCCTCCCTTCACGCACACAGGCGAAGTCTGGAGCTTTACTACTGAAGGTGCCGTTGCGGCCCTGGATCCGGTTAATGGTGCTGTGGATGTAAAACAATTACCAACTCTTACCTGGACGCCCGGAGTCTTTGCTGATTCGCATGAGGTCTATTTTGGCGCCGATGCAGCCTCTCTTGAACTTAAAGCCAGCGGCAGCCTTGGTTCGGAGAGCTATGACCCCGGACAGCTTGAGTGGAATACCACTTACTACTGGCGTGTCGATGAGGCCAATAACACCCACGCTGACAGTCCATGGACAGGGAACGTCTGGAGCTTTACCACGGCCAACTTCCTTATCATTGATGATATGGAGAGCTACAACGACATTGATGAAGGTCAGCCCGGAAGCAACAGAATATATCTTGCCTGGATAGATGGATTTGGCGATCCGACAAACGGATCCCTCGTTGGTTATGCGAATCCTCCGTTTGCAGAACAGAGGAATGTTCACAGTGGTAATCAATCGATGCCGCTTGAATATGACAACACAGCCGGTAAATCCGAGGCTATTTTAACATTGACTTCCAATAAGGACTGGACAGTCAAAGGTGTGGACACACTGACAATCTGGTACAGAGGTAATGCTGCTAATTCTGCTGAGACGATGTATATTATGTTAAACGGCAGTGCTAATGTCGATAATGACAATCCTGATGCGTCACTGGCGGCCGGCTGGACAGAGTGGAATATTCCCTTGCAGGCATTTGCCGACCAGGGTGTGAACCTTGCCAATGTCAATTCGATTACTCTTGGTCTTAAATCAGGTACCGGCGGTTCAGGTATGATATTTGTCGATGACATTCGTCTATACCCGGCACCGTAACTGGTATTTGGTTGTTAAGTAGTTAATTTTAGTAGATTTCGTTATTTTAGGGCTAATACCAAATTAATCGGTATTAGCCCTTTTTATTTGATACTTGATTTGGATATAATTAGATTCTTGAACTAATTATTTCAAAACTTCTAAGTTATCACACAGATATTTCCCTTGACTAAAAGGTATATAATTTGGTAGAAAGTATTAGTGTAGATTATGCTCGAAGAGGTGGGTGCCTCTGCTTTTTGGGTTTTCCAACGAGCATATTTCTTTTAGTTTTGTCAATGGAGGAAGAATTATTGCACCAAGAACAAAACTGGAATGAATGCCGTGTGCTTCACAAATAGGTAGCTGTTCATTTCAATTCATTAATCATATTTATTTGAAGGAGGACTATTATGTGTAAGAAATTAATTTATCTGGTTTCTTTTATTTTGGTATTAAGCCTGGTCGGTACAGATGTGGCATTTGGCGGCAAGGTGTTGGAAATCAGAGTCAGCAGCGATAGTGATGATGTTGAACAGGATGTCAGCGGCGGCGGTATGGATTTAAGCAGCAGCGACCTGGAAATTTTTAATGATGGCGGTGAGCAGGTAATAGGTCTGCGCTTCATTGGCATACCCATTCCAAAGGGAGCTATTATCGATAACGCGTTTATTGAGCTTACTTGCGATGAGACAAAAAGCGGCACACTACCTGTTAGTGTTCTTATCGAGGGGGAGCTAAATCCCGACACCGTGACATTTTCCAACACCACTAACAATGTCACCAATCGCCCGACGACAACTGCCAATGTGGTGTGGGCTCCTGAAGATTGGACTGAAGTAGGTCAAAAGGACCGATCTTCAGACATTACCTCTATCATCCAGGAGATAATCGACCAGGATGGTTGGGCCATGGGTAATGCGTTAGTGCTAATCCTCAGAGACGACCCGGATAATCCCTCCGAAGGCATTCGATGTGCCCATACTGTAAGTAACCTGGACGGATCGCCGCTGCTGCATATAGTGTTTAGAGGTAAATTTGCTGTCGAACCCACTCCTGCTGACGGTAGCTTGTATGAGGATACAACAGCAATTCTTAGCTGGTTACCCGGTTTAAATTCGGTTTCACACGATGTTTATTTCGGTGAGAATTTCACAGATGTAAGCGATGGCACCCCCGACGCATTCCAAGGCAACCAGACTGATGCCTTTTTCACTGTTGGCATTGCCGGGTCCCCTGTTCCCGATGGTCTTGTTCCGGGCATAACTTACTACTGGCGGATTGATGAGATTGAGGCCGATGGTACCACGATAAACAAAGGTGATATCTGGAGCTTTACAGTTCCGTCCTTGAAGGCCTATAATCACAACCTCTCTGATGGCGCCTGTTTTATAGACCCGCAAACAGAACTTAGCTGGACACCGGGTTCCGGCGCAAAAGTACATACCGTGTTCTTCGGTGACAATTTTGACGATGTCAATAATGCCGTTGAAGGTCTTCCGCAGGCAGCTTCCACTTATGACCCCGGCAAACTCGAATCAGATAAGACTTACTACTGGCGTATCGATGAGTTTGATGGTATCCAAACGTATAAAGGTGACACCATAAGCTTTACGATTATCGGCGACCGCGGCGTAGGATTGCGAGGAGACTATTACACAGGCACGAACTTTGATAAGCTCGTGCTGACCCGATTAGACCCCCAGGTTGACTTTCCCTGGGGAGGCAGCGCACCGGATCCGGCGGTTGGCGGCAGTAACATCTCGGTCAGATGGACAGGGGATTTTTCAGCTCAGTTTACCGAGACCTACACCTTCTACACTATCAGCGCTGATGGTGTCCGTCTTTGGGTGAATGGAAAGCTTATTCTTGAGAACTGGACCGCCCATTGAGACACCAAGAAAACAGGCACTATAGACCTTGTTGCCGGTCAGACTTATAGCATTGTTTTGGAATAT
>JACNGQ010000384.1 GCA_014384025.1 Planctomycetota bacterium
GGGACACAGCGTAAAGTGGTTGTCCCTGTTGGAGAGACAACGATAGAGGGGTTTAAGGAAAATATATTCCCAATACAAAAAATATATTTGTTGTCAGAAAAAAAAAAAGGCCTAAAAAAAATTTATTCAGGCCTTTGGTGTTTATCAAATTTTCTTGTCAATTTATGCTTCGCCCGCCTCAATAGTATGATGAGGCGGCTTTAGAAGGAATACCGCTATCGCAGCGAGTATCAACAGGCCCGCAGAGCAATAGAATGCGAAGTCGAAGCTTCCCTTCCATGACTCAACGATCTTGCCGTCATAGACTCGCGCAGCGAATTGCGACAGCACATAGCCGCCGATTCCCCATGCTGTAAAGACCAGCCCGTAATTCATCCCGAAATTCTTAAGTCCGTAGAAGTCCTTTGTTGCCGACGGGAAAAGGGATAGATTCGAGCCGTAATTGGCGCCAACTAAGGCCGCTAGACAGGACAGTATCGTAGCACCACTCATGGCTCCGCCCTTGGCCGCTGCCGCCAGCAGAATAACCATGAGGGCCTGCAGCACGAAGAATACGAACATAGTGGCCTTTCTTCCGAGTTTGTCGGAAAGAACTCCGGCAATTATACGACCGGCTCCATTGCCAATGGCCAGTGCAGTTACCGCCATGACTCCTGCGCCCGAGACCTTACCGAGGTTCTTGGCTACGGAGATGACCATCAGCCCCGCTCCGGCACCGCATGCATACATGAACCAGAGCAGATAGAACTGCCACGTCCTGAGCATTTCCGAAGGCGTAAAGTCTTCTTTCTTCATATTGTTAGCTGGCTTGGGCAACTCTCCCGGGGGAATATAGCCCGCAGGCGGCGGCTTCAGAAGTTGCGCCAAACCGACCACGATGACCAGAAATCCGATGCCGAATGCCATAGCCGTTGTCTCGATGTCGTAGCGTGTGATTAGGAAATTGCCCAACGGTGCGATATACACACTTGCAAGCCCAAAGCCCGAAACCACAAGGCCGGCGATTAAACCTGTCTTTGCTGCCGGGAACCACTTTACCGCAGGCGGTGTCGCCGAAGCGTACCCAAAGCCGATACCTGCCCCTGCCAGGATTCCGAATCCGATGATCCAGCCTGCCTGCGAGTTGCCCATGAGGCTGGCCAGGATCATGCCTGCACCAACTAACAAGCCGCCGATTGTTGCGACAAGTCGCGGGCCGAGTTTATCTTGCATTCTACCTGCAGGCACCATGATCAGACAGAACACCAGGCATGCAAGAGCATAGGGCCTGCTCCTCATAACAGCGCTCCAGCCCCACTCTTTTTCCATGCCCCCACTTATAATGCTCCAGCTATAGAGAACGCCCAGGGCAAGATTGATTCCCATACCTGTGAAAGCTACTCGCCATCCATGGTTTTTTATTTCCAACGGCGCTGTGCTTGTTTCTTCGGTCATTATTTTGGTTCCTTTAATTAATGATAGACCGGACGCGTGCTTAAAACACACGTCCGGTTTGTTTGGTATCTGTTAGTACAGGTGGAATTATTCGCCTCGGCCTTTAATTAATGCTTCGACAACGCTTGGATCTGCGAGTGTGGTAATATCTCCAAGGTTGTCTGTGTTCTTTTCGGCTATTTTTCGCAGAATTCGCCTCATAATTTTGCCGGAGCGGGTCTTCGGGAGGGAAGGTGCAAACTGAATAGCTTCGGGTGTTGCGATGGGGCCGATTTCCTTTCGCACGTGCTTGATAAGTTCCTTCTTGAGCTCTTCGCTTTCTTCGACACCACTTACAAGTGTAACAAAGGCGTACAGTGTCTGTCCTTTAATCTCATGAGGCATTGGTGTAACTGCAGCTTCAGCTACTTTTGGGTGACTGACCAGAGCGCTTTCAACCTCTGCGGTTCCGATACGGTGGCCGGACACGTTGACGACGTCGTCGATTCTGCCCATTAACCAGTAATCACCGTCTTCGTCAATACGGCAGCCATCACCGGCGAAATATATATTGTCGTACATTGTGAAGTATGTATCGACGAACCTGTCATGGTCACCCCACATCGTGCGCATCATTCCGGGCCAGGGTTTTCGGATACACAGTTTGCCGCCTTCGTTGACATCGCATTTGCTGCCGTCGTCCCTGAGAACAACAGCGTCAACACCGAAGAATGGCCTCGAAGCGCTGCCGGGCTTTAATGTGTGGGCACCCGGCAGAGGTGTAATCATAAATCCACCGGTCTCTGTTTGCCACCATGTATCGACAATCGGGCACTTGTTACGGCCTATTTTTTCATAGTACCACATCCATGCTTCGGGATTTATCGGTTCACCGACTGAGCCGAGAATTCTGAGGGTATCGAGTTTATATTTGGCGGGCCATTCGTCGCCGAGCCGCGCTAAGGCCCGGATGGCGGTAGGGGCGGTATAGAAAACTGTAACGCCGAATTTGTCGCAAATATGCCAGAAGCGCCCCGCGTCCGGATAGGTAGGTACCCCCTCGAACATCAGTGATGTTCCGCCATTTGCGAGCGGGCCATAGACAATGTAGCTGTGCCCGGTTACCCAGCCGATATCGGCGGTGCACCAGTAAATATCGTCGTCGTGAATATTAAATACGAGTTTATGTGTTAGAGAGGTGTGCAAAAGATATCCGCCGGTCGTATGGACTACGCCCTTCGGTTTACCGGTCGAGCCCGATGTGTAAAGGATAAACAGGGGGTCCTCGGCATTCATAGGTTCGGCATCACATTGTTCGTCGGCGTCAGCCATCTCGTCGTGATACCACAGGTCTCTGCCCTCTTTCATATTGCAGGGTTCGTCATTGACCTTAGTGACTATAACATTTTCGATTGTAGGTGTTTTATCCAGTGCACCGTCGGCGATATCCTTGAGCTTGATGTGCTTGCCGGCCCGCAGTGAGACGTTTGAAGTAATAAGCATTTTGCAGTCGGAGTCATTGACGCGCCCTTCGATGGCTTCGGAGCTGAATCCGCCGAAGATGATTGAGTGAATCGCGCCGATGCGTGCACATGCGAGCATAACGATGGGAAGTTCGGGAACCATCGGCATATAAATGGCCACACGGTCGCCTTTCTTTATCCCTTTTGATTTGAGGACGTTGGCGAATTTACAAACGTCTTTATACAGTTCTTTGTATGTGAATTTCTTGACGTTGTCTTCTTCCTCACCCTGCCAGAGCAGTGCGGTTTTGTTCTCGATTGGTGTTCCCAGATGCCTGTCGAGGCAGTTATATGTAACGTTCAGTTGGCCGTCGGCAAACCATGTGTGCTCAATTTTCCGGCTTTTCGTGTCCCACGTATAGCGAAGACTCTTTGTGGGTTCCTTAAACCATGAAAGGGTTTTAGCCTGTTCGAGCCAGAATGTATCCGGGTCGTTAATTGATTTTTCCCACATCTGCTGATATTGCTCGGCGTTGTCTATATAAGCATTGTCCTTAACCGATGCCGGCGGGGGAAATGTCCGATTTTCTGTCATTAAAGAGTTAAATCCCTTTTCCTGTGCCATAACTTTCTCCTTTGAAAACTGAGGATTATTGTTTCTTCGAAAATATTATTAGAATTTGTATTTCATGCTCAAAACGCAATATGTTAAGTCTTTATCCGGGTTGATCGATTTGTCCATTGTTATCTGGTAGTAAAAACCCGGGACGAAAGTCAGATTGTCGGTTAAGTTGAATTTTGTTGAAAAGCCGAAGGCCGCATACGACCAGTCGTGGTCTGTAGCTTTACCCCCAAGGCCGTCATGATAAGCGACTTCTCCGGATACATGGATAGGGGCCGGCAACTCAACTACATCCAGGTCATAACCGAGACCGAAACGATGCACCCAGCCTGTCACATCATCATGAACATAGCCGCTGCCCGCCGGGTATTCATAATGAGCGATATATTGAGGGACGATACCTTCCGGGATAATATTCGGCCACGAAAGGGCAAATATCCACTCGTATGTAGTATTGGCTACGTTGTGGGCCAGGCCGGTGTAGTGTTCATATCCAACGCTGAGATTATAGTTTGTAGCGTAAGGTTCATCTTCAAATAATGTACTTTTATAGTAAGGTCTGTAATCGATTCTCTGCTTATCAACATAACCGCTTGAGGTGGCGTTTCGGTGTGTAACTTTAACACCAAAACCTGTATCGTACAAGTCAAGGTCTATGGTTTTGAAAAGCCCGCCGTGTTGGCCGTAACCATAAAAACCTTTAGTCAGCCACTTACTCATATAAGTTAAATCGACAGTAACACCCAACTGCTCATCTTCTGCATGTGCCATACTCACAACAAGTAAAGATAACACGATAGTCAACAAAACTCTTTTCTTCATTAATATTTCTCCTTATAGAATTATCGAAGTATGATAAACCCATTGAAATGAAAGCCGATATTATATGCGAAGGCGGGATATTGTCAAGTGCTCTGGGCAAAAATTATCGAATATGGGAAAATATTGTTAAATTATTGGGGATATTTATTAAAAAAGAGCAAAAAAATCCCCTGCATTCTTGCGAAAACAAGAAGGGGGGCTCTTTATTAACAGGTGAAATTTCCAGACATTTCCGCGGTGGTCTTTCGTAGGCTTCAGCAGAAAAATCCTAAATCCCAATAATCAATAATATTGTCATCCTTGTATGTCCAGAGCTTGCCCC
>JACNGQ010000404.1 GCA_014384025.1 Planctomycetota bacterium
GAAACGGAGAATACAAAGCATGCCTAAATGAGAGAGCTTTACGTCTACTCGACCAAGAATCAAGATATTTAATATATTGTGAATATAAGTCTCTATATAATAGAAGTTTATATCATTAGTATAAATCTTTTGAGCCGTATACTTAATCCGATAGAAGTAAAATATATTTGAAAAATATATATATTTTTGCAAAAAATCCATATTTATTCGGACTCGGTATAGGCAAAATCAACATTTGTGGTGTCAAAATGGTGTCAGAATGTCACCTGCAAATCAGGGTGTTTTTTAGCTCATGAAAAGGGTGATTTTTCGAAGAATTCTGGTATTTTACAACTCGCGAAAATGTGACAATTTTTGGGGCATTTGTGCGTGGCTCGTGAGCCTCTGATTAGCTGGAGGGGCTGGTTCGCAAGCTACTGACTATCTCATCCTCTCAGAACAAATATGCGCTGTGTCATAAAGACCGTAAGAAGTGTGCTTACTAGTATGTTATCAAGATATTTTCCTTGACGGAAAGGTAGATAATTTGGTATAGATAATAATAGTGAAGTTTTATTCCTGCTTAGTCGGACACCTGTGGCGTCGAGGTCATACAGCAGACAAAATTTTTACAGTGTGCCAAATAGAGGAGGAATTATAGCAGAAACTTTGCTCCGCAGTGAAGATATTTTGCATTTCAACAGAAAACCTATAATTGTTATGTAGAAGGAGGACTATTATGCGTAGGAAATTGATTTATTTGGGTTCGCTTGTATTGTTGCTGAGTCTGCTCGGTGACGCATCCGCAGATCTGGTAGCGAACTGGCCGCTGGATGCTGATGCCGAAGACATCATCGGTGGTCACGATGGCATTTTGTTAGGTGGTGCACAGATCACCGACGATCCCGAAAGAGGTAGAGTGCTCAGTGTGAATGGTATTGATGGCAGAGTGGAGATACCACACTCGAATGAACTGGTTTTTGAACCGACGGATAGTTTTACAATTGCGGTCTGGCTGAACATACGGACTTTACCTGGAAGCTGGGCTGGCGTCGTAACCAAAAGTAGGGACATTTCTCCCTGGTATGGTCTATGGGTTACTCCCAGTAATCAATGGCATTTCGTAGGCGGAGAAGGTGGCACCAACGTCCGCATGGATACGGGCACAGCAATAACAGGATGGCTCCACTTGGGAGGCGTTTACGATGCAGATAGTAACACACAAACATTGTATGTCAATGGTACCGTTATCGATGAATCAACTGGCGCGACAATCACGACTTCCGGCGCTGGTGATATATGGTTCGGCGGAGCCAAAAGTGTAAACGAATATCTTGACGCCTTGCTTGATGATGTTCGGATTTACAACCATGCATTGACAGAAGAGGAGATTCAGACTGTCATGCTGAGTGGTGGAGAAGGATATCCATTTCCATCGAGGCCCAGTCCAGAAGATGGAACTCTACATATGGATACATGGGTGAATTTTAGCTGGCGGGCGGGTGATTTTGCAGTCTCACACGATGTTTATTTAGGTGATAATTTTGGCGATGTGGACGCCGGTGCCGAAAGCACATTCATAGGCAACCAAACCGACACGTTCTTAGTTGCTGGTTTTCCCGGATTTCCTTATCCGGATGGCCTTGTCCCGGGTACGACTTACTACTGGCGGATTGACGAAGTTAATGAGGCTGAACCGAACAGTCCCTGGAAAGGTGATGTCTGGAGCTTTAGTATTCCCCCCAAGACAGCATACTTTCCCGATCCGGCTGATGGCGCCGAGTCTGTAAGCGTAAACGTTCAGCTTAGTTGGACGCCGGGTTTCGGTGCGAAACTACATCATGCGTACTTCGGTGACAACTTTGACAACGTGAGCAATGCCGCTGGAGCACTCCCTCTGGGAGATGCAACATATACTCCCGACACACTTCAAATGGCCAAGACTTACTACTGGCGGGTCGATGAGTTTGATATTGTTGAAACACATAAAGGAAATATCTGGAGCTTTACAACCGAAGGTGCCGTTGCGGCACTTAACCCGGCTAATGGTGCTGTGGATGTGACACAAACGCCTGTTCTCACCTGGACACCGGGCTTTGGTGCATCACATGAAATCTACTTCGGCACTGATGCAGCCTCTCTGGAATTAAAAGGCAGTGGCAACCTCGGTTCACAAAGCTATGAACCCGGACAGCTTGAGTGGTCAACAACTTACTACTGGCGTGTTGATGAAGCCAACAACGCCAACGCTGACAGTCCGTGGACCGGTCCTCTTTGGAGCTTTACGACAGCCAACTTCCTTATTCTTGATGATTTTGAGAGCTACAACGACCTTGATGAAGGTGATCCCGATAGCAACCGGATATATCTTGCCTGGGTAGACGGTTTTGATAATCCTGCAATAAACGGTTCTACTACTGGCCATTTAGATCCTCCATTTTACGAAGAGACTATCGTTCACGGTGGTAATAAGTCGATGCCAATATATTACGACAACGCAGTAGGGAAATCTGAAGCGACCTTAACATTGACTTCTAATCGTGACTGGACAGTCAAAGGTGTTGACAGATTAACAATTTGGTACCGAGGTAGTAATTCTAATGCTGCCGAGACGATGTATGTTATGTTAAACGGCAGTGCTAGTATCGATAACGATAACCCTGATGCAGCACAGGCAGTCGGTTGGACCGAGTGGAATACCCTCTTACAGGCCTTTGCCGACCAGGGTGTGAACCTTGCCAATGTAACTTCGATTACTCTTGGTCTTGGTAACAGGAGCAATCCAGTTGCCGGCGGAGCAGGTATGATTTACTTCGATGATATTCGTCTTTATGCCCCGTAGTCGTAAAATCGTCATTGGCAATTGTGTGATTGATAAGAATTTAAAAGTTGCTGATTGATCTTTTTTGAAAATATTACTTGATTTGGTGTGTGGCCAAAGCAAGGTGCCTTTTTTGCCTTTTTTTAAGGAGGATTAATTATGAGGAGCAAGATACTAATTTTGCTGACGGCTTTTGTAATGATAGTAGGCTTCGATGTCTCAGTCGCCAACGCACAGATATGGAAGATTGATTTCCAGGGCGATGAGAACCATAATACTACCTATGGTCAGAATGGTCCAAGAGATTACACTGAGCTGGAAGTTTACTGGAATATTTTTGAGGTAGCAGGTTTTAGTGTCATCGGTGCGACAGATGTTTCAACACAGCCGATATCTATGAATTTGCTTGATACCGACGGTAATGACCATAGTGTATCGCTGACGATTCTCACTGATTCCTGGGGCTGGGCGAATGAAGGTACCCTTGATGATCTGTGGGGGGACTATCTGATCATACTAAACGCACACGGAGCTACATCCGATCCGACTGATTGGGAAATTACCGGTCTGTCTCAAAATACCCTGTGTGATTTGACATATTACCATCGCGCTAACATCGATGGTCGCGGCTTAAACTTCGTTGCCAATGGCGTTGAGACTACGGTTATCAGTACGAGTGAAGGTTATATGGCTACGGCTTCTGTAGAGACCGACGCATCAGGTAAAATTACCGGCACTGCTGACTCTGATGGTTACAATGAAGGCTGCTGGGCTGGATTAGTTATCGCTATAATTCCCACGGCAAGGAATCCCCAGCCAGCCGATAGTGCTATACATGCCGATACATGGGCGAACCTTGGCTGGACGCCGGGAGCTTTTGCGGACTCGCACGATGTATATTTCAGCGAAAATCTTGACAATGTGAATGCCGGCACTGAAGCTGCTTTCCGGGGCAACCAGCCTTCAACTTTTTTTGTTGTCGGATTCCCCGGGTTTGCCTATCCGGACGGCCTTGTTCCGGGCACAACTTACTATTGGCGAATTGATGAAGTTGACTCCGACGGTAATACTATTGCAGGTGACGTCTGGAGCTTTGCGATTCCACCTAAGACAGCCTATTCACCCGATCCGGCTGATGGCGCCGAGTCTGTAGCTGTGGATGTAAAGCTTAGCTGGACAGAAGGTTTCGGTTCCAAATTGCACACCATATATTTCGGTGACAATTTTGACGAAGTCAGCAATGCAACCGGAGGCTCGCCTCAGGGAACTGCAACCTATAGTCCGGGCCCGCTTGAATTAGCTAAGACCTATTACTGGCGTGTCGATGAGTTTGATGTTGTTGAGACGCATAAAGGTGACGTATGGAGCTTTATTACTGAAGGTGCAGTAGGAAGTCCAAATCCGGCTAAAGGCGCAGTGGACGTAATGCAGACACCTGTTCTCACATGGGTACCGGGAGTCTTTGGCGCTTCACATGAAGTCTATTTTGGCGCCGATGCAGCCTCTCTGGAATTAAAAAGTAGTGGAAACCTCGGCTCTGAGGGCTTTGAACCCGGAGAGCTTGAATGGGATACCACTTACTACTGGCGTGTCGATGAGGCTAATAACGCTAATGCCGACAGTCCGTGGACAGGTCCTCTCTGGAGCTTTACAACGGCCAACTTCCTTATCATTGACGATATGGAGAGTTACAATGACCTTGATGAAAGTGATCCGGCTTCTAACAGGATATATCTGGCCTGGATAGACGGATTCGACAACCCGGCAACGAACGGTTCTGTTGTTGGTAACCTTAATGCTCCATTTGCCGAGCAGACTATCGTTAACAACGGTATTCA
>JACNGQ010000206.1 GCA_014384025.1 Planctomycetota bacterium
CGCGTGGGCCCAGCTTGCCCCATAGCGTTTGCCGTAAAAACCCCCCCCCCGGCCGTCGGGCGCCTGCCAGACTACGGAATTGCCTCCCCCCCGGTCAGGCGTATAGTCGGGCGCCTGCCAGACTACGGAATTGCCTTCCCCCCGGTCAGGCGTATTCGCGATGCCCTTAGGTTCAGTCCATTTGGTTTCGCCCACTTTGAGGCGTGAACCGTACACGGCGGTGTCGTCACCATACTCGGCCGAACCGCCGTAGTAGGAAATATAAAGGTCCCCGTTGGCAAGTTGTGTAATAGACGCGGGATGCTTGTATTGACCCGGATGTTCAGGGCCAAACACTCGGTAGGTATCGATATTGTAGCTTTCGGCACAGGACGCCAAATTGCCGAGAAATAACAAGAACACAACAGACTTCTTCATTGCTGGACTCCTCACTATTTCGGGTACACTCTTCCGGTTAAGAACAAGCAGACGCTTCACTGCCTGCATAACTGGTAAAAGAAACATATACTGCAGAAATCAGATTTACAAGGAAAAACCGGGCCGAAATATAAAGCATTCATGCCCATCAAGGCGAGTTCCTTGTTGAAATGGGCGGCATAATCAAGGGATTTTCCTTGACGGGAAGGTGGTTAATTTGCTATATGTAATATAGTGAAGATTGTGTCTGCGCAGTTGGGCATCTATGGCTTTTGTCCATCCAGCGGACATAACTCCCGAGTGTTTCTCATAGAGGAGGAATTATTGTGTATTATGCGAAGTGCAGAGTTGAAACAAGGAATTTTGTGCTTTGCAGGAATGATATTTTAACATTTCAATTGAAACCTATATTTATTTTTTGAAGGAGGATTATTATGTGTAAAAGGCTAATCTACTTGACTTGCTTTGTTTTCACTCTGGCCGCTTTACCATCGGTAACTCAAGCACAAGTCGAAAACCTGGCACCAAATCCAAGTTTTGAAGAAGATGAGGACGCCATTTTAATGGACGATGAATGGTTTCAATGGAGTACATGGGCCCCAGATGATGTTACAGGCAGTAACGTATTTATAGTTGATACAGAGTCCATTGACGGCTCAAGAAGCCTTAGGGTTGAGCCAGTAGGAGCTGAGAACTGGCATCTCGTTGTGGCGAATATATCATTCCCGATGAAGACTGGAACAGATTTTACTGCTACATTCTGGGCCAAAGCCGAAGAACCACGTCCCTTAGGAGCCCAATTTAAAGCGGCGGATAACTCCGTCAGTTGGGGGTATGCAGATTTTGAGCTAACTACTGAGTGGGCTGAGTACACAATGACTTCTACTGCCGGGAGCGACGAGGGAAAGCTTGAGTTTTTCTGTGCCGCTTCCGAAGTTCCACACTGGCTGGATTTTGTTTACGTCTATGAAGGAGAATATGTCGCCGGAATTGAACCGGGAAAAACGCCTAAAGTAAAGGCTACAGCTCCGGACCCTGCCGATGGTACTATGATTACCGATATATGGGCGAACCTTTCCTGGCAACCGGGAGTCCACGCTATCTCACACGATGTGTACTTCGGTGATAATTTAAATGATGTGACCGACGGTGCAGAGAGTACCTTCGTGGGTAATCAAAACGCAACATTTACTGTCGTTGGCTTTCCCGGATTCGCTTATCCGGATGGTCTTGTTCCCGGTACTACTTACTACTGGCGTATCGATGAAGTAAACGAAGCTGATCCGAACAGTCCCTGGATGGGTGATATGTGGAGTTTTATTGTTCCTCCCAAGACCGCATACTTACCCGAACCTGCTGATAGTGTCGAGTCTGTAAGTGTGGATGTTACCCTTAGCTGGACACCGGGTTTCGGTGCCAAATTACACACTGTTTACTTCGGCGACAATTATGAAGAAGTGAACAATGCAACCGGTGGACTTACTCAGGGAACAATGATCTATAATCCCGGCACACTTAAAATGGCCAAGACTTACTACTGGCGTGTCGATGAGTTTGATATTATCGATACACATAAAGGTGATGTCTGGAGCTTTACTACTGAGGGCGCCGTTGAGAGCCTGAATCCGGTTAATGGCGCTGTTGACGTTACACAGACACCGATTCTCACTTGGGCACCGGGCTTCGGTGCTACACATGAAGTCTATTTTGGCACCGATGCGGCCTCTCTGGAGTTTAAAGGCAGTGGAAACCTTGGCTCTGAGATCTATGACCCCGGACAGCTTGAATGGGGTACTACCTACTATTGGCGTATTGATGAGGCCGATAATGCAAACGCCGACAGCCCGTGGACAGGCCCCCTCTGGAGTTTTACGACAGCCAACTTCCTTATCATTGACGATATGGAGAGCTATAATGACCTTGATGAAGGTGACCCCGGAAGTAACAGGATATATCTGGCCTGGGCAGATGGATTCGACAATCCAGCTATAAACGGTTCTGTTGTTGGGCATACCGACCCTCCGTTTGCCGAGCAGACTATCGTTCACAGTGGCTCTCAGTCGATGCCGCTTGCCTATGATAATGCTGTCGGTAAATCTGAGGCGACTTTGACATTGACTAATCTGCGTAACTGGACAGAGAACGGCATCAACACACTGACGATTTGGTTCAGGGGCAATACGTCTAACGCTGCCGAACCGATGTATGCTGCTCTTAATGGCAGCGCGGTGGTTCAACACGATAATCCTGATGCAGCACTGACAGCTTCCTGGACGGCATGGAATATCGACCTGCAAGCATTTGCCGACCAGGGAGTGAACCTTTCCAATGTCACTTCGGTTACACTTGGGCTTGGTAACAGGAGCAACCCTGTTGCCGGTGGTACAGGTACGGTGTTCTTCGACGATATTCGTCTGTATGCAACGTCACCCTAAGCCGGAACAGGCGGTTAAGACTGCAAAGTTGATATTACAGATTTGTATTAATTCGGGGCTTATACTGATTGATTCGGTATAAGCCCCGCTTATTTTAGCTCAATAAGAGAAGATTTAAAAGCACGTAATGATATTCTTAATTGCATTAGGATCTGTATTGACAAATTCCGGAACGTTTGCCGCCCAATCCAGAGCAGTCATATGCGATAAGCTAACCGGAGGACTGCTTCGGCCTTCGTGGTCGATGTGTGTCAGGAACAACTGTGTAAATGGCGAGTGGCGTTTCGAGGAGAACACGAGCCATCTACTATTAGGAGACCAGCTATGCCAGGAATTCATTCCCTGGTTGTTGCACATCATTCTTCGAGATTCTCCGCCGCCGGCAGGAATGATATGCAATTTGCTATCCGGCCGTACCATTATGAATGATTTTGCTTGACAATATACAATCCAATTGCCATCCGGCGAGTACCTGGGAAAGAAGTTGCTCATTCCATTGTTCGATGCACCCTTCAACGGTTCAGCTATCCCGCCCGCTCCATCATTGAAAGGAACCCGGTATAAGTCATAACAGAAGTTATCTATTGTATCTAAATAGTCCAGACTTTCTTCAGAGGTCATGAAATAATTCTCAGTATCATATTTGTCTTCTGCGGCCTTTGCCCGGATGAAAACAATCGTTTTCCCATCCGGACTCCAACAGGGATTGCATTGGACATAATCAGGGTCATCAGCACCGGGTAGAGGATAATAAGTTTCATTCTTTCTGTCATAGACAGCCAAAATTCCTCTGACAGGAAAGAAGAAATCCCCAAAGCTACTGTAAGCTATAACGAATAAATCTCTGACCATTGACACCACGTACCGCCCATCCGGTGATACCCGCGCCAAAAAACCGTTTGTATGTTTATTGCTTTTCTTTTCAAAATCATCCCATGTATTTACTTCATCTGCCGTGATGACAGTTTGCTCCTTCACCTGGAGCGTTACAAAGGAGCCCTTGTTTCCGCTATAATCCATATCCATGACGAGACATTTGTTATCGCGGGAAAAGGAATGGCAACTTCCGCAGACAGGTGGATTTGAAAGGACTATGCGTGGAGAAAGCGAGGAAATGCTGTCAAAACGCCAACGGATTCTTGATAGGTCCCTTGCGGCTTCTTGAAACGGCGGCTTTACTTCTCGATACAACAACGGAGCTCCAACTTTGTCCAGCGATGTTTCGAACACAATTTTGGTGTGTCCGCGGATTATTGTTGGAGTCGAATGATTGACACCGAATATATGAGCAGTAGCCGTCATACCGGATGAGCGTTCCTTAATTGATTCCCAGTTTTTCGCAGTGAATGTCATTTCGGTACTTTTAGTCTGGAAATTCATCCGTCCCAGCTTGTCTTTGAACTCAAAACTCAACAGCCATGTATCACTCCAAGTATCTAAGTTTATCCAACGGAAAGTAGGAGGAGGAAGCTCCGGGGTGAAAACAGTATCATTCAAAGGATAATCAACCATAATCTGAGCATATGAAGACTGTTCATTATATCCCGATAGAATTGATGAAACATACTCGCTTGAGATAGCACGTTCTCAATAAATAAATATTCCTATAACCAAGGCCAGTACGGCGATAGCAACTACGTAGAAATTGCGGCGTGAGATAGTGCCTGAATTGAAGTACTTCATACCGGGAGTTTCCATATAATTGCCTATACTCTTCAGCTATGCCGCGGATCTTATCAGGGGCAATTATAACACACTCAGTCTTGATGAATCAAGCTGTTGGCTGAATGTAAGTGTAGACCGTCAAGACGAGTTCGTTGTTTGAATGGCCAACATACTTCAAGACCACCATTGAGCGTTTTTACAGGCCGCCACCATTTTGTTCCCAGGTTTCTCTATTAACGACCCAGATGCCAGTTTGGTAGGGTTTGATCGTGGCGTGCTCAGGTATCCATAGTTTGGTCTTATACCAACTTTCTACATGGCCGTCATAGAAGGCGAGATTGGCAGAGTCATTATGGCGATACATTGTGGGACCTCCACATCCGACGGCCTTGTAGTCATTGACGGTACCTTCCTGGCCTAACACGTCCCAACCATCGATGTAATTGGCCCCCTTCCATTTACTCCACCAGTCGTGCGCCTCGTTGAAGTGCAGTTTGCGAGCAGGCTCCTTGACGGTTGACATCTTGTAAGCCAACCTGGTCAGGTCCATGGTGGCAGTCCATGAGGCCTGACCTACAGAGGGATACCAGTCTTCGATATTGAAACCATAGCTAACAAGGGTTCCGCTTTGATTTCCACTTTCAATGTCATAGGCGTGCAACCAAGCCTTCTGTCTATCGGAAGGGCACTTGTATTTCTTGGGGGTTTGAACGGATGATAGATCCCGCTCGGCTCCCTCGTAGCCAATGTATTTGCGGAAATCCGGATTGCCCGTCCATATGGATCCTCCTGGGTTGGTGGAATCGCGGCAAGGCACGCCCCAGTCATCAAAATTGGTTGCGTACAGATGGTTAGCCAGGGCCAGGCTATGAAGGTTGTTGGAGCATACCATCTTGCGCCCCTGGTCCCGAGCCAGGTTCAATGCCGGCATTAAAATGGCCATCAGAATGGCAATGACGGCAATCACAACGAGGAGCTCGATTAGTGTGAATGCTTTTGAATTGCTCATGATCTTTGCCCTCATATGGTTTATTACCGTATCCTACACTGTGTTGGCGTGTAAGTCAACTGGAAAATCCGAGAGACAAAAATGAAGCCTCTGCAAAAATAAGCAGGGGCTTAAATTTGAAAGATGAGTGGCTCTCTCCCAACAATATTATTCAGATTGTTGCACGGGTCAGATTTTAGAAGAGTCTTCGATTTTTCTGGCGATTTTCTCAACCGCGCAGACAAACCGATAAAATAACAACATAAATATAATTGCCAAAGCTATGTATCCAGCCATCATCAAAAAAGGTATAAGAGCAAACACTGAGCGGAAAATATGAGGCGCCATTTAGAACTCCTTTCATAAAAGCTCTAAGAAAATGCCTATTCATAAAAGACAGGATCTTTAAGGCTAATTTTTTCTAAAAACACCTTTACAGAAATCCGTTTCTGTGGAGGATACAGCCGGACAATATTATGCCGAGACCGTCGAGAATCACCACAATGGCAGTGTATAAAATTCGACGGTCCTTGTGAGGCTCGAAGGGTGCGAAGGCCCGGGTCAACACCTCGATTGGACCAAGGACTATGCGCTCCATATTCTTCTGGTCCAAACGCTGCCGAACTGCATTGAACAAATCGCGTTTGTGCTGTAGTGAATTGTTCTCTTTTTCAAGTAATTGGGCGTTTTCGAAAAGCTCTTGAAATTCTATCTGCTGTTTCCTAAGCTCTTCAACTAAAAGCTGCTCCTCATATTTTATCTGGGCAAGTTGGAGTTCCAAAGTTCTCAAATCTTCTTCATAATCGGGACCACTGTCAGAAGTGATTATTATTGGCACTTCAGATACATTTTTCGGCCGATCATGCCACTGCTCATCCAGTTGTACCTCTCGCAGTCGAAGCAATTCTTTTGCAAATTCCATGTCTTTAGTTGCCCGAATGATCTCAGGATTATTGGGATCAAGCTCGCTGGCTGCAAGGTTGTGTTGAATTGTTCTAACGTTTATATCCAGAGCCCGCCATTCTGAATCTTCGTGGTATTTTGGTTTCTTTTCCATTTGGACGGTAGAATCAACCGGTACTTCATTTTGATCAGGGATAATAGCCAGCTCCATCAAGTCTTTCAACTCCTTCCGTTTCCATTCCGATATAGCAATACTCTGTTGCAGTTCTCTGAGTCGGGCCTGTGTCTCATCCAGACGAACCCTCTTACTGGATACAAGTTCCTGTGGAGTTCCCGTGCCCAGAGACCTGCGCAGTTGGGCAGAGATCATCTCCTGCCCCTTGATTTCGTTGTCCAAAGATTTGTACTGGTCTATGAGTTGGCGGTAGAGATGATCCTTAGTGGCATCAGACTTTTCCCCAATGTATTGCATATACTGGTCCAAAACGGCGTCTACAACAATTCTGGCATCTTTGGGGCTTGAGTCCGTAAAGACGATGTCAATTATCTCAGATTTGAATCGAGGTTGGATTGAAAGAAAATTCCTTAGTCTTTCCACGGGTGGAGCAGGTGCCTTTCCTCGTAACCGCTGCATAAGCGATTTTGGAGGCTCGTTGTACCATTGTGTATCCCGGATTTCCTGCTGATCCAACACACGCTGAAGGACTGTCAAACTCCTCATAACAGAAACCTGGGTGTTCATGAATGATTCATACAGGGGAATCATTCCGTTATCCTCTGTTCGGAAGACCAGATGCGGGATAATAGGCCGAACTCGTATTTCCGCTTCAGCCCTGTATTCAGGAATTACCTGTGTCCAGATAGCGGCGATCACAAGAGCGGCCACCAGAAAAAAAGTAGAAAACAAAAGAATCAATTGTTTTATCATTACAACGCCTCCTGTTAGTGTAGTATTTTAGAACGGCTCGCCACTTATATGATTATATACTTCCTGAATGCTACCAGGCAAGCAAAATCAAATCTAATTATTAACTTCTGAGCCCAATATTCAGTAGAATTATCTACATGGAAAAGGCTGAAATCAAACGTACGCCGATTATCTAAAAGACCTTGAGCCAGAATCCATAAATGAAAAAACCGGATTCCCACTCCTTCGACCTTGCTCAGGACAGGATTCGTGGGAATGAAAAAATGTAAAAATTACCTTTTAGAGACGGTACTATTTTAGTGAAATATTAAGATTTATCGGCAAGCCCTTATCCGGGGCAACCAGGAAGTTTGTCACCTTGTATCTCAGCTCGGTCTGTTCGGCCTTGCTATCAACTTTTGTCTTTACTATCGTGACGGCATTAGCGGGTAGTGTTATTTTCTGCCCATCCTGTCCGAGATCCAGCACCTGGATGTCAATATCGGAGTTATTCGTAATCTCAAACCATATTGTTTCGCCCCGCCTGAGGTAAGGCTTATCAACCTGAACAGCTTTCTTGAAAATTGCGTGAAGAAAATTTGGTTTGCCAATTAACTGATTCTGGAACCAGACCGCCGTCCTGCCTGCAATTAAACCTTCTCTGAGGGCCTTTATGCTCTTTTCTTTAGCAAAAACAAGTGTCATCGGTCTGTGAATTTCAGATGTCATTTCGTTGCCAACCATTGGCTGATGTATATCGGAATTTCCCATCATGGTGAGGTTCTTTTCGAGGGCCCACTGATGCGCTTCAGGGTAATAGCTGGTACCGTTTACAACCTCAATCCCCTGCAACAATAAATTTTCATATAATTGAGTATGTATATCGAACCATCCCTTGAACTCGGGTTTCCAGCCAGGATGATTCCAGAATACAAAGGCACCCTGATTGTTAGCCGCTTTGACGGCATCGACAAATTCTTTAGTCTCCACGAGATTTACGTCCTGAAGGAATAATGCATTGAAATGTCCCGGAGGTGTCTCACGGGTAATCTCCGTCGCTTTAATAAGCAAAATATTCTTTTCCTGGGCGCTTCTTAAAGCAATTTCATAAGGACGGCTATGATTGGTCGGAACATCCTTCTTATGCGGCTGATATTCAATATGGTCGGTTATTGCAATGGCATCAAGACCCTCTCTGGCGGCTTCATCGACACGCACAGTAGGCCATACCGTGCCGTCGGAAAAAACAGTATGCATGTGAAAATCGCACTTCAGCGTTTTGTAACCGAGAATGTCCGGAATGTTAATTTTATGTTTGGCTTGGGCAGTGGTAAATGGTGCAAGTAAAAGACAGGTGATAACGACAAGACAGATTGTTTTAAGCTTCATTTTCAAAACCCTTTCCTTTATTTAAGACATTTTCGATTAAACAGCCTGTTTACAAAATACGGCCATACTGTTACTTTTCCTAACTTATTCAAAATAACATATGTGGACTGAAATTGCAATATTTTTCACACGGCTTTGGCAAAAGAGGCTGCCTCAAGAGTCTCCCGCCGGATCCTATTATTTCTCCGGCCCGATGGAGATAAGGTTCGAATAAGTGCGTAGGTATATACTGTCACCTGAGACGGCAGGGGTAGCGTGGCTTCTTTCGCCCAAAGGATTGACCGCCAGCAATTCGTATGTGGAGGCGGCCCTGATTACAACAACTTCGCCCTCGGTTGTGATACAGTAGAGTTTGCCGCTTACCCATACCGGCGAGCCGAAGAATTTGCCGGCAGGCTTCTCCCGCCAGAGTTGTTCGCCTGTTGCGCTGCGCAGGCAACAGACATATCCCGAATCATGAAATGTAAACAATAAGCCTTCATTAGCCAGAGATGTAGGAACATAAGGAGCAGTGCTGCTGTCAACAGTATATGCCTCGGAGGGTCGGGAGGATTCACCCATAGCGCCCGGATTAACAGCAACCAGGCACTTACCCCTGGAGCCATCACCACAACTGCTGATTAGCAGTTGACCTGCAATAACTGGCGAACTCACCACACGAGCAGGTAATACCGATTCGGCTTCCCATATTATCGTTCCTTTGCGGGGATTGACACTGGTTATGCCATGAGAATTGCTGGTAAAAATCAACTGTGGTGTATCTGTATGCAGTGAGTAAAGGCACGGTGTAGAGTAGGAGGTTTTGGGACCGGTTTGCCGCTCCAGTTCCCAACGTGTCCGGCCGGTCTTACGGTCAACTGCAATCCAGGCACTGGGGGCATCCTTGGTGCTATTTTCGTGTTCGTGGGTAAAGACCACAATATCATCGAAAATAATGGGTGAGCCGCCTGCACCATGCTGGCAATAAACACCCTCGAAGGTACGTTTCCAGATTTCGCCGCCGTCGTGATCGAGAGCTATCAGAATTGTCTCTTGGGGAGTAGGCCAGAGTACATAGACATGGTCGGCATCTAAGGCCGGGGTTGCGGTAGCATAGCTGTTGCGAGGATTCGGACGGTATGAAGCCAGAGAATATTGCTTTTGCCATAATATTTTGCCATCAGATGCTCGCAGAGCCAACAGGTAACCGTAGTCTGTTTTTTGGTCGCCGCTGGTCACGAAGACTTTGTCGCCCCAGAGCACCGGCGAGGAATGACCTCCTCCGGGAAGACCTATTTTCCAGTTGTAGTCCTTTTGCGTCCATTTAACAGGGATGTTTTGAGCGTAACTGATACCCTGCCCATTGGGACCGCGATATCGCGACCACTGCTGCCCCTTAGAAATGGAAGAAAATGAAATGACAAATGTTACTAAAAGAACTATCAGAACTTGCCTGGTGGTTTTCGCCGGTTGCTTTTGTTTTTTCATCATACGTCCCTCATATTACACAACTTACAACATCAGTTTCATATAATATTTTTACATCAAAGATAAATGCTTGTCCATAACTTTATATTACCAAATCATTATCACCCTGAATCGTAATTGTATATTATCCCGGATTGGTTTCTAAACAGAAGGTAATAAGGAAAGTGAATATAAAAAAAGCCCCCACAAAGTTATAGACAAGTGTATCCCTTATTTTTCATTATTTTATATGTTTTTTTGAGATACTCGCCTTCTGCTTCGCAGGGGCAAAATTAAATTATGGCTCTTTCCTTTTTTTCATTAGCTATCCCTGATATTGCCCAGATTACCATCTGACTTGCTTGCAAAACTCTACAGTGGACAATCAGCTCAAACTAAATATGGCCGGATTGGTCATTTTCCAGAGCCATTATTTTTTATTCAATCTAAGCATCGGCACATCTAATCTTTAATCTTTAGCTTTTCTTTTTGCAATAAAGCACCGATAATCGGCCACGGTTTAATACAGGTAAAGACACTAACAAAACGAAGACTTCCTATTTGTTTGACACTTCCCAAGACTCCGATTTGAGACGTTATATCTCTTCTCCCATACCTAATGATTTGCCCGGCTTAACCCCGATAACCAAAAATATTGCTGCTAAAAATATTTTCGAAAAAATGAATAAAACATGAATATTTTCTGTTTTTCTCAGCCATGAGTAAATCCCTAAGCCGGCCTAAAATACCGATCCCCCCCTGCCGGTTCGATAACGCCCTTTTCCGGCGATACTATTGTTCTTTGAAGAAAAATAATGCTTTTGGGTACCTTTTTTTTACAAATTTTTGTAACATACAAACGCTTTTAAACGTCTATAATATAAGAAGCATAGAGATAGCTCACATCGCTACTTCCAACGACGAAAAATTATGGCGGGGCCAGGGGTAACATCGAGCCGCCGTCTTATAAAACTATAAAATAATCTGTTACTTTTTTCTCGTGAGGTGCCTTATATGAATAGAGATCAAAATTTTCTCTTCATCGCCGAGAACTTATCAGGAAGGGTCTTAAGGATGAGAAAAATAGGAATCCAAAACAAAGCCCAAATCAAACAATTATTATATACCGGCAACGTTTTAGGCATCAAAGACGATCAATATCGGTCATTCGGCGGTTTTCAGCTTTGGTGGTACGATAAGCATCTTGATATTTGCGATTGCTGTGAATCTTATTGGTCCGACGTCAGAAAAAGAATTCATCACTACAGTCTAAACAGGGCAACAAGGATATTATGGCATAACCGCCACTGTCTATTCCTTCGCAAAAAACACCTGCCGGAAGACAAGAAGTTGACGACCATAGGGCATTGTGAAGCCGTGGGGCAATGAAAAAGTACAAGGAAGGTACACCCCCAAAATCTTTTTGGGGTGCGAGCCTGTAGTCAATTAATAATCCAATGCCCGATAAATTATCTAAATTCCTGATGTTTGATTTAGGTTGGTCACTTGCGGCTGATAAATTATTTTACGTTTAAGCCACGACGTCGTAAATATTCTTTCAATTCACCTATATCAATTATATGGAAATGGAAAACCGAAGCTGCAAGAAGAACAGTCGCTCCAGCTTCCACCGCATCGTAGAAATGTTCCAGTTTACCGGCTCCGCCTGAGGCCACGATTGTGGCTGAACAGGCCTCGGCCATCGCTTTGATAACAGGAAGGTCAAAACCTGTTTTGGCGCCGTCTCCGGCTTTACTGGTCGGCAATATTACAGGAACTCCAAAACCGTCAACTTTTTTAGCCCACTCGATGGCATCGGCACCTGTAGCAGTTCGACCACCGTCGATGTAAACTTCATAGCCGGATGGTAATGATTCGTTCTGGTCCACATCTATAGCGACGGTTACTTTATCGGCGCCGAATTCGCTAACCATCTCAGCGATAACTTCAGGCTTGCGAAATGCGGCACTACTTGTGGATACCTTATCAGCGCCAGCCTCTAATACCGCCGCCGCAGAAGCAACATCACGAATACCACCTCCAACCGTAAAAGGGATTGTTGTCGCTTCAGCAACCCTACTGACAACATCAAGCATAGTAGCCCGATTTTCGACAGTAGCCGTTATGTCCAAAAGAGCAAGTTCGTCCGCTCCGGCCTGACAATATGCCTTTGCACATTCGACTGGATCGCCGGCATCACGAATATCCACAAAATGAACACCTTTAACCACACGGCCATTCTGCATATCCAGACAAGGCATAATACTAATTTGCTTATCCATTCTTAATTCTCCTTATTAGTTATTTTCGGTGATTGCTTTTTGCGGAGTCTGTCCCGCTTTTAGTTAACTGTGCATTATATCTTAATTGGATACTATTACAAGTACTTTGGATTCCTGATAATATCAACTTGAATGAAAAACATATTAGCTTTATAATTTTAAGCTGATACTACCGGCTGAAAACGGGATATTGGTATTGAAATCACAGCCAAATCAGGAGGTCGATATGAATCAGTGTCACTCGTCTGAAATAACACGCAGGGATTTTCTCAAAAGTACGGCCCTGGCCTCGTCAGGTATTAATCTTATTGCCAATACGAGCTTTGCCGCTTCAAAGAAAAAGCTACAGCCCAATATCCTGTATCTTATGACCGACCAGCACCGGGGCGATTGCCTGGGATGCGCCGGTAATAAAATCATTAAAACACCTCATTTAGATTCCATCGCAGAGGACGGAGTCCTTTTCCCGAATGCGTACAGCTCAACACCGAGCTGCACCCCGGCCCGCAGTGCACTTCTAACGGGATTGTCACCATGGCATCACGGCATGATCGGCTACGGACGGGTTGCAGACAAGTATCCATTCGAATTGCCGCAGGCCATTCGAGATGCAGGTTACTATGTATTCGGTATCGGCAAGATGCACTGGTATCCGCAAAGGAAACTACGCGGCTATCATGACATACTGCTTGATGAGTCGGGGCGGGCGGAAACACCGGGATTTGTCAGTGATTATCGCTTTTGGTTCAAACAGCAGGCGCCCGAGCTTAATCCGGATGCAACCGGTATCGGCTGGAACGACTACAGGGCCAAAACATACGCCCTGCCGGAACGGCTGCATCCCACGAAGTGGACGGCGGACAGAGCCGTTGATTTCATTGAAAAATACAATCGTTCAAAGCCATTTCTGCTGAAAGTTTCTTTCGCCCGGCCGCACAGCCCTTATGACCCGCCGAAGCGATTTATGGATATGTACAGCGAAGATGAAATGCCAAAACCTTACGTTGGTGACTGGGCCGATATGTACGCCGAGCACGAAGAACCGCCGAATACGAGTCTCTGGCATGGTGACTTAGGTATCCAACAGGCGAAAATATCCCGCCGGGGTTACTACGCTTCGATTACATTCATTGACGAGCAGATTGGTCGAATACTTGAAACTCTGAAAAAACGTGATATATATGATAATACTCTTATCATACTTTTCTCCGACCATGGCGACATGCTCGGCGACCATCATCTGTGGCGGAAGACCTACGCCTACGAAGCTTCCGCCAGGATTCCCATGCTGCTGCGCTGGCCCAGGAGAATGGGGATGAAAAATAAACGGGGCAAAAAGCTACCTCAACCGGTGGAGCTTCGGGACGTGCTGCCTACATTTCTCGATGCGGCAGGAGCACCTGTTCCGAATCATCTTGACGGAAAGAGCATGCTCGATCTGGTTCGCGGAAATACGAAAAACTGGCGCCAATTCATCGACCTGGAACATTCAATGTGTTACAACAAAGACCACTGGAATGCATTGACCGACGGCAGGTTCAAGTATATTTACTACGCTTACGACGGCAGGGAACAACTCTTCGATTTGAGAAAAGACCCGGGCGAGCTGAATGATCTGGCGGCTGAATCATCTAATAAAAGCATCTTACTAAAATGGCGACAGCGCATGGTTGAACATCTTTCCGAACGCGGCGAACAGTTTGTTTCCGACGGCAAACTTGCCATACGAAAGAAACGTTACCTGTATTCACCACATTTTCCTAAAAATAGTTAAGTATTTGAATATGTCTTATGCCGTCTGTCGCGGTGCAAAAATACAGGAAAGAATTGCATTTTTTCCGTTATTTGATTAAGATGATATAATATAAACTCAACAGAATAGCTGAATCGGGCGTACTTGGTTAAGAAGCTTAGGTTTTTCCAGGAGGACATTTATGAGCGGCATCAAACCAGCTAAAAAAACAAAACAGCAAAAGACGAAGATTTCCCGCCGAAATTTTATGAACGGCGCTTTAGCCACGGCGGCATTTACTATCGTACCCCGCCACATTCTTGGCGGCAGGGCCTATGCTGCTGCGAGTGATAAGCTCAATATCGCATGTATTGGTATTGGTGGTCGAGGCGGAGCCAATCTTAACGGTATCAGGGGAGAAAATATTATCGCGTTGTGCGATGTAGATAAGAAACAGGGAAGCAAAGCATTCGAAAGTTATCCCAGAGCTAAACATTACACCGATTTTCGCAGGATGCTGGAAGAGGTAGATAACCAGATTGATGCAGTGGTTGTTTCCACGCCTGACCATACACATGCGGTGGCATGTATGGAAGCAATCAGGAGAGGAAAACATCTGTACTGTGAAAAACCTCTGGCCCATTCTGTCTATGAGATTCGTGAGCTTATGAAAGCCGCTCGAAAGCACAAAGTAATAACACAATTAGGTAATCAGGGACATTCCTTTGACCATATTCGTTTATTCTGTGAGTGGATTTGGGATGGAGCAATCGGCAACGTCCATACAATCCATGCGGCATGTGGTGCGAACCACTGTAAAACCAACCAGTTGAGCAAGCGTAATGAAAAGCACGAGGTTCCATCCGGACTGGATTGGGATTTGTGGCTCGGGCCGGCTAAATATCGTCAATATAATCCGATGTATCTTCCCGGCAGATGGCGAGGCTGGATGCCTTTTGGATCCGGAACAATTGGTGACTGGGTGTGTCACGTTGTTGATCCTGTATTCTGGGCGCTGGATCTGGGAGCACCGAAAACTATCCAGGCCGAGGCCAAAGATTATGATCCGAAAAAGCATGCCGATACGTTTCCTGCTGGCTCTGTTATAACATTCAAGTTCCCGGCAAACGACAAACGAGGCCCTGTTAAGCTCATCTGGCATGATGGTATAGAAATGCTGCCGCGTCCGAAGGAACTGGAAGAAGGACGAAAAGTAACCAAGACCGGAGCTATAGTAATAGGGGACAAGGGTAAGATTATGTACGACTCACATGGCGCCAGCGGCGTAAGACTCATACCTGAGGCAAAGATGAAAGCATATCAGCGGCCGGATCAAACAATCCCACGTGTAAAGGGACATCATCAGGACTGGCTGGAAGCTGTGAAGAACAACAGGCCGGCAGGCTCGAATTTCGATTACGGCGGACCTTTGACAGAGTTAGCCCGACTGGGAATTATCGCAACTAAGATGTTAGGACAAAAGCTGAAATGGGACAGTGAGAATATGCGATTTACCAACTGCGATGAGGCGAATCAGTATATCAATCCGCCGTATCGACAAGGGTGGACATTGTGACGTGATTGTGCAGATCCACGAATCATGGAAAGGGCATAAACACAATGAATAATTTAAAAAGAGGATTTACCTTAATAGAACTGCTTGTGGTAATCGCTGTCATCGCCCTTTTAATGGCGATATTGATGCCTGCACTGCAAATGGCAAAAGAACAAGCAAAGAAAATCACCTGCTCAAATAACCTCAAACAAATCGGTATTAGTTTGCATATGTATGGCAATGAGAATGACAACCGGTTACCACTCAATGAAAGCGGAAACTGGATGTGGGACATTGCTTACAGCACTACCGACTATATTATCGCAACCGGCGGCGATAGAAAGACCTTTTATTGCCCCTCCGACCCATTGAAAACACCGGACATGGCAATTCTATGGCAGTTTTCCCAAAGTCTTCCGTTTGGGACCGCAATCAATTCAGTACCGGAACCAAAAACCAACCGAGGCAGCCAGTTTAGGGTCACCGGCTATTTCTGGATGATGGATACTGTTAACGGGAGGTCATATCACCCGGAGGGGACGCCTACGAAAGATTGGGTGAAAACGCTAACACATAAGCAGGCGGCATCAACTGAGCTGGTTACCGACGCGACCCTCAGCAGCACTTCCGACCCTGAGACAGCTACATTTACCGAGGTCCACGGCGGGTCATGGTCTAACTGGCAAATTCCCGACCGTACCAACCATCTGAGGCGTGGAGCAAAACCTGCCGGAGCAAATATAATCTTTCTTGACGGACATAACGAATGGCGGCATTTCAGTGAGATGCAGGTACGCGTCTCCCCGCCCTACCATTGGTGGTAACCTACTCATAGCACTATCCGGCCTGGCTTTACAAGTCAATAAATAACAAGGAGAATTAATGAATACAAAACCAACTTCACGCCGTCAGTTCTTAAGAGCAATGGGTATGGCAGGTGTGCTGCTGGCTTCCGGGCAGACGCCGGTATTTGCAGCCGGGCAACAGAAAAAAAGACCAAATATTTTACTGATAACAGCAGATGACATGAACTGTGATTCGCCGGGCTGCTTCGGCGGACAGACACCTGATATTACACCCAATATCGACCGCTTAGCTTCCGAGGGGATGCGTTTTACTCATGCTCATATTACCATAGCTGTTTGTCAGCCAAGCCGCTCTGTGTTGATGACCGGGCGCTATCCCCACCGTAATGGAGCCGAGGGTTTCGAGCCGATTAATACCAGTGTAACAACACTACAGGAAGAACTACATAAGAGCGGCTATCTCAACGGCATTCTCGGTAAGGTCAAACACCTGGCACCAATAGAAAAATTCAAATGGGACATGGCCAGGGATGTGGGAGAATTAGGTCAAGGTCGTAATCCGAAACTCTATTACAAATTTGCCAGAGACTTTTTCCAGCAGGCAGCTAACAACGACCGGCCTTTTTTCCTGATGGCCAATTCCCACGACCCACACAGGCCATATCATGGCAGCCTGCAGGAGAAAAATAAGTTTAAAGAAATGCTCAAAGATATTACGGCACCTTCACGGGTGTATCGAAGTGAGGAGGTCCAGGTCCCCGGCTTTCTACCTGACATACCGGATGTACACAAAGAAATTGCGCAGTACTATAGTTCGGTCCGCCGGTGTGATGATACGGTCGGCGAGGTGATGCGTGCTCTTCGCGAATCACCCCTGGCAGAAAACACCTTAACAATGTTCCTTTCGGATAACGGTATAGCTCTACCGTTTGCCAAAACCAACTGCTATCTGCACAGCACTCGCACACCGTGGATAGCCCGTTGGCCCGGTAAAATCAAACCAGGCACAGTGGACAATTGGCACTTTATCTCCGGGATAGATTTTATGCCCACCGTACTTGATGCGGCCGGCTTAGCTCAAACCAAAGGTATGGACGGTTTTTCATTTCTTCCCACCCTGTTGGGCAAGCAACAGGCTAATCGCGACAAGGTCTTCACACAACATCACCAAACTTCCGGACGAAACCGCTATCCAATGCGCTGCATACAGAACAAAAGGTTTGGGTACATATTTAATCCGTGGTCCGACAACGAACGTGTCTTTAAGAATGAATCACAATCAGGCTTGACGTTCAAAGCCATGCAGGCCGCTGCTAAAACCAACCCGAAGATTGCTGCCCGCGTCAAACTCTTCCAATATCGAGCCGTCGAGGAGTTGTATGATTTTGCAAATGACCCTGATGCACTGCATGACCTCAGTAAAAATCCCAAATATAAAAAAGAACTCGACAAAATGCGGAAGGAACTGTTAAATTGGATGGAACGAACCAATGATTCGGCATTAGAGGCTTTGGAAAACCGCAACTCACAAGAGGCCTTGAAAAAATTTATGGCTGAACAGGACGCCAAAAGCAGCAAGAAAAAAATACAAAAGAAAACAGCTAAAAAAAGAACTTCACGAAACAAACTTCTTACAAAGTAAAGGAATCAGAAAAATGAATAAGAAAAATTTAACCAGACGAGAGTTTCTGGCTGTTGCGTCAACGGGTACTATCATAGCAGCCACATCGGGCCGAATCGGCGCTTACGCAAGCAAAACAGCAGGTAAGGCCGCTATTCTCGGCGGCAAAGCGGTCAGAACTAAACCATTTCCCGGCTGGCCGGTTTGGGACAGAAATGCTGAAAAATCCGTTCTTGAAATATTGCGCAGCGGAAACTGGTACAGAGGTAACGGCAAAACAGTCACGGAATTCGAAAAAAAGTATGCCGAATTAATGGGAGCAAAAGCTTGTGTCTGCACTGTAAACGGCACCAATGCCCTGCTTACAGCTATGCATGCGCTCGATGTAGGTGTTGGGGATGAGGTTATCGTCTCTCCATATACGTTTATCGCCACATACAACGTTGTTTTAGGTTCATGCGCCCTGCCGGTTTTCGCCGATACCGACCCAGAGACCTTCCAGATAAATCCGGACAAAATAGAAGAAAGAATAACCCCAAAAACCCGAGCCATCCTTCCCGTCCATATTCTGGGACTGCCTGCAAATATGGGCAGAATCAATGCTATCGCCAAAAAGCATAATCTTGTGGTAATAGAAGATGCCTGCCAGGCATGGATGGCGGAATGGAACCATAAAAAGATTGGCACTCTGGGAGACCTGGGATGCTTTAGCTTCCAAAACTCGAAACATCTTCCCATCGGCGAAGGTGGTGCCGTGATTGGAAACGACGAAGAGCTTATGGACAGAGTCTGGTCATACCACAACTGCGGCCGGCCTTATGGAAGCATTAAGAAAACCAGCAATTACCCTATTATTGGAACTAATCGCAGGATGACGGAATACCAGGCGGCTATTGGTCTTTCGCAGATCCAGCGTCTTGAAGAAGATACTGAAAGACGTAACCGGAATGCCAAATATCTTACTTCTAAAATCAAAGATATTCCCGGCATTCTTCCCCACAGGCTATACAAAGAGGTCACCAGAGCGGCATACCATTTGTATCCTTTCCGCTATAAAAAAGAATACTTCAATGACCTTTCGCGGGATAGATTTCTCTCTGCACTCAGAGCCGAAGGTATCCCCTGTTCAAGTGGCTATGGTCCACAGTACAATGACGGCCTGATTGAAGATGCATTAAATTCCAAAAACTTCACAAGAAGTTTCTCAAAAGCAAGACTGAATCAATACCGCAGAGAAAACCACTATCCCGATAACGACCAGCTCTGTAAAGAGGCGGTCTGGTTCGGTCAAAATATGCTTCTTGGCAGCAAACAGGATATAGATGATATAGCGGATGCTATTTTGAAAACATATGAGAACAGAGACAAGCTGGCACAGTCAGACAAAAACTCGTCAAAATATCAAAAAGATTCTGTTGCCTTATAAAACGTAACATTCAAAATTGTCGTTGTGAAAAACTGCATAGCGTTTAGCGTATGGTTTTTGTTATGCACCGTACGCTATCCGCTTAATATCATCTGTAAAAACCTGTTCGGGGCTTAAATAGTATTATTTGCAATTCTTGAAAGGGATAAAAAATGAGTAAGATAAAATCAGGTCTGTTGATGACAATTACCGGCATTCTTTTCTGCTCACCCCTTACCTGTTTAGCCCAATCGTATAAGCCAATCCTCGAAAAAATCGGCGTTGATCGTGGAATCTGCTTAGTGCTTGGTGACAGGAGATGCAAACTTGCTTTGGAACTGGTACAAAACAGTGAATTGCTGATATATGTGCAGTTACACAATGCAAAGGATGTGGAGGAGATATGCAGTATAGTTGACGAAGCTGGTTTTTACGGAACACGCATTTTCGTAGAAAAAGGCCCATTAACCAGAATACATATGGCCGACAATTCAGCCGATGCCGTTGTTGTGCTGTTTAAGGTGCCCAAAGAAGTTGAAACTGAGGTGCTTCGTGTTCTGCGTCCCGAGGGTAAGGCAATAATAGGGCCTAATAAAATCATGGTTAAGGAATTTGCCGAAGGAGTGGATGACTGGAGCCACCCCTATCACGGCCCGGACAATAATCCTCAATCCGAGGACACAATAATTCGGGCGCCTTATCTTACACAATTTCTGGCTGAGCCGCGCTACGCACCGTTACCTCAGGTGGCGGTTGCTTCGGCGGGTCGTATGTTTAAGGCGTTCGGGCACGTGGCCTTCAAGAGCCGGGAAGAACCTTTTCTTAATAAGCTCGTGGCATTCAACGGCTACAACGGGACAATACTCTGGCAGCGGGACCTGGCAGAGGGGGTAATGATTCACCGCAATACAATGATTGCAACACCGACAACGTTATATGTAGGTGACGACAAGTCTTGCAAGCTCATTGATACGGTAACAGGCCGATTGAAAGAAGAAATTATCCCTCCGGTGGAACAGGCCGGCGGGACGTTCTGGAAATGGATGGCTCTGGAAGACGGCGTGCTCTATGCCCTTTTGGGACAACAGGAGCAAAGGGACCCGACAAAGCATTGGAACCGTGAATTGCACGGCTGGCCCTGGGATCCGATATCAATAGGTTTCAATCAGCCGGAGAACCCGTGGGGATTCGGCAGAAACGTATTGGCCATTGACCCGAAAACGAAAAAGGTCCTGTGGAACTACCGCGAAGACGAACCTGTGGACAGTCGGGCAATGTGCATGAAAAACGGGCGAATATACGTATTTCGATTTGGAATGTATCTGGCCTGTCTGAATGCGAAAAACGGCGAAGTAATCTGGCGAAAGACACCGGCCAATGCACCTGAGCTATTCGAATCACTCGGGGAATATTCGCATCGACAGGATTACCGAACCAACTGGCGAACTACGAGTTATCTAAAGTGCAGTGATAAGGCTTTATATTTCGCCGGGCCTCAGATTAACAAGCTGCTTGCTGTTTCGGCTGAAAACGGAAATGTTCTCTGGGAACATCCTTACAACAATTTCCAGTTAGTCCTTCAAGACGATGGTCTATATGCTCTCAGTGGCCAAAATGACGAAGGCAATCTCAGCAAGAAATTCGACCCATTTACCGGCGCCGTATTGGCAGATTTGGTGACCGCCCGCAGGGCATGCAGCCGGCCAACAGGCTCTATAGACTCTTTATTCTACCGGGCCAGAGGAGGTTCGACACGTTTGGACATAGCCGACGAACGTCAGGACTGGATTTCACCTATGCGTGCCCAATGTCACGATGGTGTCACTATTGCCAACGGTTTGCTGTACTGGTGGCCATCGGTATGTGATTGTCAGCTTACGCTCTACGGCATCACATGCCTTGCGTCTGCGGGTGATTTTGATTTTAAGCCACATGCAACTGAATCACAGCGTCTGGAGAAAAATGTTAGAGATTTAACGAAAGTAGCAAGCTTGCCTGAATCATCCGCTGACTGGCCCACCTTCCGCGCAGACAATACCGGCAGTGCAACAACAGAAGCTGTAATTCCTGAGAAAGCCAGACTACTGTGGCAGTATAATCATAAAATTACATTCACCTCCGAAGTTTCACTTCCCACAGCCCCTGTTACGGCCGGTGGTCTGGTATTTACCAGTGGTCCCGACGGCATCGTCAGAGCCCTGGATTCAGCAAATGGCCGGCTACGCTGGAAGGCATATACGAGCGGTGCAGTCCGGTTTCCCCCGACGATCTGGAAGGGCCGTGCCCTGGTCGGCTCCGGTGACGGATGGGTTTATTCCTTTGAGGCAAAGACAGGTCGTCTGCTCTGGCGGTTTCGCGGGGCACCCGAAGAACGCAAGATACCGGTATATGGCTCACTGCTTTCCACCTGGCCGGCCGCAAGCGGAGTATTAATCGAAGATGGAATTGCATACTTTGCCGCTGGTATCGTTAATTATGACGGCACTTATGTCTATGCGTTAGATGCTGCAACAGGCCGGATAAAATGGCAGAACAACACATCAGGCCATCTGGATGAGCAAGCCCATACAGGAGCAAGCGTCCAGGGCCATCAACTACTTCACGATGGTAAGCTCTTCTTAGCGAGCGGTACATCTCTGTCGCCGGCTGTGTATAATATTTCAGATGGAAAATGTCTTAACGACCCTGCCATTCTCCGGCAGCTTGCACAAAATAATGTTTTTACATCACAAAGCCCTCGCGGCCAGGAACTTTCTCTGCTCGGCGACCAAGTCGCGGCCTGCGGAAAGCCATTCTATGCACATCCGAAGTATGATGTCTTCGACGCCACGGTCTTTAATAAGGTTTTTCTTGCAACAACCAGTGGACAAGACATTGTGTGGGTAAGCAACCAAAAGAACAAAAGGATTTTATGCTTTAACCATATTGACAGAGAGTTATTAAAAAGAAAGATGTCACAGCCCGGTAACCGTTTTAACCTTGATTGGAACAGATTTGGCTTCACCGATACTCCGATATGGAGCTATGACTGCAAAGACAGTATCGCCCTTGCAGCTTGCAGCAATGCCGTGGTGGTTGCAAAAAAATCAGAGATTTTAGCCTTAAATCTCAAGGATGGCAGTGTCCTTTGGTCTGAAGAGGTGCCTTCGGCTCCGGTTAGCTGGGGCCTGGCCGTTGACTGTGAAGGCCGTGTAATAGTTGCTCTTGAAGATGGACAGATTCTGTGCTTTGGTCAAAGAGCATTTGCCTTAAGTCAAACGGGAACAAAAAGATAACCTTATTGTTATGTAAAACCAGTACTTGGAGTTTTTAACTGATGTAAAAAATCTTGAGTGGAGATTAGACTCATTATGGAGAAATCACTGCGATTTTACATGCTTGCCCTGATACTGCTCTTTTGCGGAACGGGATGCTTCAACGGTGAACCTTTATCTTTACCATCGGGTGAAAAAAATGCAGTTGGTATGATAAGGACCAGCCGTAAGGGACTGGCTCCCGTATATGCTCCTTTGGCCGAGCAGATTGTTTCAGATTTCGACTTGAGCGAAAAAGACGGTATCGGGATTGACTTGGGGAGCGGTCCCGGTACGCTTATTATCGAATTGTGCAAGCGCACACAAATGCACTGGATTAATGCCGACATCAATCCGAATTTCTTTCCAAATTTCTACAGGCAAGCAGAGGAAAATGATGCAGGACATCAGGTTAGCGCCATCTTCGCCGATGCTCATTCTCTTCCCTTTAGGGATAATTATGCAGACATAATCGTTTCCAGAGGTTCTTATCACTTCTGGGAGGATAGAGTGCTGGCGTTCAGCGAGATATATCGCGTGCTCAAACCTGGCGCAGTGGCTTACATTGGACGGGGTTTCTCGAGAGACCTGCCTGTTGAAACGGCAAAAAAGATACGCGCACAACAAGGTAAAAAAATGAAATATAACGTAGATGAAAAAGCTAATGAGCTGTCAAATATTATGAGCAAGCTCGGAATCAAAGATTACCGGATTGACAGGCCGAAACCGCCTGGCAGTGAAAATGTCAACTATGGAATTTGGATTGAATTCCATAAACCTTAGGCAAGCATAAGAAGAAAAGTAAAGGGATAAGATAATGAGTCGGATACACAATCGAAATCGTTCAACAACAGGGTTTACCTTAATCGAGCTATTAGTGGTCATTGCCGTTATCGCTTTATTATTGGGGATACTCATACCAGCTATGCACAAGGCTCGATTTAGAGCCCATGAAACAACTTGTCTGAGTAACCTTCGTCAAGTTAACATTGCCCTGATAATGTACGCCAATGATGACAGAAATAATCGATATCCGCTGGAGGCAACCGAACATAATCCTCATCGCAGTTTGCTGCAGAAGCTCAATGCCTATAAAAAAGACGGCAGCCTGTTTGAAGCTTTCTATTGCCCACAAGCCAAATTATTGGAACAGTTCGCCAACGATCCGAACGGAGGTGTACCTACCGGGGGTGTGGATTCTGTAGTTGACACATCTTATAACCGTCAGATAGGTAATATTACATACATTTACTGGAGTTTCCGTGCCAACAAACAGGAGTTAGATGGAAGTACCTGGCGTGATCCCACCTTTTTCCTGCCTCGACAATTGACTTTGCATGGCATGGAGGCTCATCGTGACTGGCTTGGCCAGACGAGCAAGACCGGCATCCAGGATGAGCGATATCGCCAGTGCA
>JACNGQ010000257.1 GCA_014384025.1 Planctomycetota bacterium
AGACGGCCAGCTTGGTGTCGTAGCCGCTGCCGCATAGGCTGACTGTGGCCTCGCCCGTGCATGTAGCGGTATAGATATACCAGATGTTCGGGCTGGTCAGACAGTGGCCCGGGCCGTCGAACGTTGCGCTGCTGGTGTTGAACGCCATGCCTGATACGTTACCGATTGGCTTTGCGTTCTGACAGTTATCGTTTGACCCGCTTGGTGGTGGAAAGGGACCTGATCCTGGGCCGATGCTCAATAAACCTGAACCAGAGTGATCATCCCACCCCCCAATCTCGATGAGGTATCTGCTGCCGGCAGTAGCGTTAAATGTGATCTGAGACTGCCTGTCGCAGAAGTCGTCATTGGTATCGATCCTGTTTTCATCTGGGAAGATACCGCAGCCATCAAAGATATTCATCTTGGTATCAAAATCGCTGCCGCACAGACTTACGGTAACCTCACCTGTGCTCGTAGCAGTATAGCAGTACCAGATATTCGGGCCCTCAATATTGTCACCGAGACCGTCATTCGTTGCGTTAGTGGTGTCAAATTCCCGGTTTAATACGTTGCCGACCGAACGTGCGTTATACCAGTCGTCGTTAGATGGGTGAATACCGGGGCTGTTGTTGCAGCTAATGTTTAGCACCCCTGTGCCGAATCCAGATGAATTGTAGCCGCCGACCTCAATGAGGTACTTGCTGCCGGCAGTTACAGGAAAAACGACCTCTGATTGCCTGTTGCCGCAGAAATTATCGTCGCATCTGAGCATATTGCTCGAACTCGGAGTTGAGCTGCAACTGTTATAGACGGCGAGTCCCGTGTCGAAGCTGCTGCCGCACAGGCTCACGGTGGCCTCACCGGTGCAGGGGGCGGTATAACAATACCAGATGTTCTTGCCGGTCATACAAATCTCGGGACCATCGACTGTTGCCTCAGTTGTGTCGAACACCTCATCTGTTACATTGCCGACTGCCTTTGCGTTCTGACGGTTGTCATTGGCCGGTGGTGCACCATTTCCTATCTGTGCGATGCCGAGCAATAATACCAACACCCATTTTAATTTGAAACTATTCATAATTTGGTCCTCCAAAAAACCCATTGTCTTGCGAAAAACCTCCGCATACGTTATTTTTGAAAAGCTATGAAACTACAAAACCCTCGAAGCACCTCTTGTTTTTGTACGTGCTCTTCTCAAAACCAGACTTCGGAATACAAAATAGGACTATATATAAGTACCATCCATAATACCTGATGTAACGGTTTTTCCGAAGAAAACGCTTTTAGCACGCATGAATACTCCTCCAAAAAACCTATTTTCTTGCGAAAAAACTCCGCATATGTTCTTTTTCAATAGCTCTGGAGCTGCAAAAGCATCTAAGCAGTACTTGGTTTTGTAGGTGCTCGTTTACAGATTCAAATCCTTACAAAGCGGTTTTTTATGACGGGGAACTCGATTCGGATAGAATACAGCATCCCCGCTACTCCTCCGTGAGATTGTATATTTAAATGATTGTATCTGATTTATAGAAATCTGTCAATAGAAAAGTTTCCAAACATTGAGGTTTTCTTACTGCTGCAACGGCTAAACTCAAGCCGAAGGGCGTCAATAAAACATTCAGCCGCTAACGAGCATAAAAACCCCCTCAGTTTGCATGAAGAGGAAAAGCTCGTTTTAATCTTCTTGCAATATTTCCCTTTTGTAGGTAAAGTATGCCGAAATTTTTGGAAGTATGTTTTTGGGGATGTTGTTAAGTTCCGGAAACAGGTATTTGCGCCCGTAGCTCAGCTGGATAGAGCAACGGATTTCTAATCCGTAGGTCGCAGGTTCGAGTCCTGCCGGGCGTGTTATATGAGCAGAGAGATAATAGCCATTCTGGACTTTGGCAGTCAGTACGGCCAACTGATAGCGAGGAGAGTTCGCGAGCTGAACGTGTATTCCCAGATTTGCCGTGCGGACATAACAGCCCGGGAATTATCACGATTAGGTATCAAGGGATTAATATTGTCCGGCGGGCCTGCGAGCGTATATGACGAAAAAGCGCCAAAATGCGACGAGAAAATCTTCGAGTTAGGTGTCCCGATTCTGGGTATCTGCTACGGGATGCAATTAGGCTGCCAGGTTTTGGGCGCAAAAATTATTGCAGCCCAAAGGCGTGAGTACGGGCGAACGACTCTGTCTATTCTTGAGAAGAGTGATTTGTTTGCGAATATTCCGGATTCAATCACGGCCTGGGCCAGTCATGGAGACCAGATAGGAGAGCTAAGTGACGATTTCGTCCAATTGGCTGCTACAGATACCTGCCCATTTGCAGCAGTCAGGCACAACAAAAAGAAATTTTTCGGTGTTCAGTTCCATCCTGAAGTTTCACATACCCCCAAAGGTTCGCTGATTTTGAAAAACTTCCTTTATGATATTTGCGGCTGCAGCGGCGACTGGAAAATGAGCGATTTCGTCAGTGAGACGTTAGAGGCGGTTCGCTCACAGGCTTCTGATGCTAAAGTGATATGCGGGCTGAGCGGCGGCGTTGATTCTTCCGTTGTGGCTTCCCTGGTTCATAAGGCCATAGGAGACCAGCTTGTTTGTATTTTCGTTGATAACGGCCTGCTTCGAAAGAACGAGTGCGAAGATGTCGTGTCCATGTTCCGTAACCATTTTCATATGGATTTGCGGGTTGTTGACTGGTCGCAGCAGTTTTTAGCCGGACTGGCCGGCGTAACCGACCCTCAGCAGAAACGGAAGATTATCGGTTCGGAGTTTATCAAGGCTTTTGAGTCGGAAGCGTCGAAAATTCCGAATGCAAAGTTCCTGGCTCAGGGAACTCTTTATCCGGACGTTATCGAGTCAGGCTCGAAGGATGGTAATCCGGCGGCGAATATAAAACTGCATCACAATGTAGGGGGGCTGCCGGCCGAGATGGGCTTCGAGCTGATTGAGCCCTTGCGGGATTTGTTTAAGGACGAGGTGAGGATTGTCGGTGAGTATCTGGGATTGCCGGAGGATATTGTCTGGCGTCATCCTTTTCCCGGCCCGGGCCTTGCCGTCAGGGTAATCGGAGAGATAACGGCGGAAAGACTGGAAATTCTCCGGGCGGCCGATGAAATCCTGATAGATGAGATAAAATCCGCAAGGCTCTACAGGAAGATATCACAGGCTCTGACGGTGCTGGTGCCGGTCCAGACGGTCGGGGTGATGGGCGATGAACGAAGCTATGAAAACATTATTGCTGTCCGTGCGGTCGAGACAGTTGATTTTATGACCGCTGATTTTTCACAAATCCCTTACGAGGTGCTGGGCATCATTTCCAACAGGATTATCAATGAAGTCCGGGGTGTCAATCGCGTAGTATATGATATATCCAGCAAGCCGCCAGCGACAATAGAATGGGAATAGTTTTTTTGAGTTTTTGGCTTGTTCTTTACACCTGAATTAACTATCATTAATATTAAATATTCTCAGATTACTCAAACTGTGATGAAGTTAGCGGGACAAATAACAAATATATTTTCCTAAGCTTGATATGTTCACTTTTCTCGAACATTTTAAGATGTAACAACTATAATGTATATAAATCAGAGAATATAGAATTTTGGGCTTCGTGTAAGCTGTGTTTTAACAAGATGTTACACAGGTTGAAAAAAGTCTCAACAGCGATAGAGCTTTTTGACGATGTATTTTATATCATCTGGTTTTTCGCTGTCGGCAAGCTATTTTATCTGAAAAAGAGAACGTTGGGTTGTAGAAGGGAGGCATAAAGTGGACAAGGATCATGTACTTTTAAAACTTGTGCTGGATAGAATTGGTTTTGGAAATATTGCAATAGATAATTTCAATGCGAGGAAGATTTTGCAGAAAAAGATTTACATTCTCCAGCTTACGGGTGTTGATTTAGATTATCGTTACAACTGGTATCTACAAGGACCATATTGCCCCACGTTGGCTCATACCGCGTTTACCCTGCGAGAAGAAATCAAGTATGACGATGAATTCAATAAATATGAACTCAATTCTAAAACTAAGAGCAAGTTTGACACATTGGATAAGATCGTAAGTCTGCCGGATACTCTGGAAACAAACGAACCCGAGTGGCTTGAGGTGCTTGCTTCACTGCACTACCTAAAACATATCGCTTATTGGGCAGGAAAAGATAAACCGGAATTTGATGAGGTTTTCGAGAAGCTTAAGGAGTCGAAACCGCACTTAGCAGACAAAATGGATTTAGCTAAAGTTGCTTGGGAAAGGCTCGATGATGCCGGACTTGTAAAAAACAAAACGTTAGAATAATAGCGGGTCAAAATAAATTTATGGGAGAGGAATTCCGTTACAAGATAATCATTGATCCGGTCCACGGTGATATTGGCCTGAGCAAGTTAGAAATCGAACTTATCGACACATCTACTTTTCAGCGACTAAGAAGAATTAAGCAATTGGGTTTTGCATATACGGTATATCCCAACGCCAGACACAGTCGTTTTGAACACTCTTTGGGTGTTATGCATATAATGAGTCGCATTCTCGAATCGCTTCTGAACAAAGATAAGGGAGCTGTATCTGAAGATGATTACAGGAAACTGCGTATAGCAGCCTTGCTGCATGATATTGGACATTATCCTTATTCTCATCTGATGGAAAAGATTGATTGGGACTCAACGCGAAAGTACATAAGCAAAAAGGGTCAAAGTGAAGGAACAGAGACTTCTCTACCCAAGGAATATCCGAAGCACGATAAGTTGGGAGAGATTGTTATTACCAAACGAAAAAATATAAAGGAGAAACTTGAAGAACATAACATAGATCCAAAAGACATTGCTGCTCTTGTCAAAGGTCAACATCAATCAATCCCAAATCTGCTCAATGCGAGTTTAGATGTGGACAGATTGGATTATCTTGTGCGAGATTCCCTGAATACAGGCCTACCTTATGGAAAGGTTGACCTCAATTATATCGTGAACAACCTTGAGCTAACCGACGAAAAAGAATTAGTCGTCCGTGCAAAGGCGAGAAGTTCAATTGAGCATATGCTTATGGGTCGTTATTTTATGTTCAACACCGTTTATATGCATAAAACGGTGTTTGCTTTCGAAGAGGTGATCAGGAGGATTGTTCTGATACTTTGGAAGAAGAGCAAGATATATACGTCCGGCGAGGACATTGAAGAAATGGCCCGGACTGATTCTGAGGAGTTTTTAGCTTTCGACGATGGATATTTGGATAAACTCATTGACAAATATGCTAATGATAGCAGGGATAAAAGGCTTGCTGCTTTATGCAAGGCAGTGAAATTACGTAAGCCGCCAAAACTTGTTTATGAAATTTCAGAACTTACATTAGATAATAGTCGTCCAAGCGAGAAGTGTACAATCTTAAGGGAAAATTGGGGCACAAAAGTCAAAGAGTTTGCTAAGGATGAAAAGATTAAGATACCAGAAGAACGGTGGATTTTTAGAGATATTAAGGGGCCTGAGTTTGAAAAACTGCATCCATTTATGAGCTTGGCTGAGGCAAGTGAATTTAAGGATATCGGGGCTCAAGAGATCAGGGAACTGGTGAAGGTGAAAGAAAGAACTGGAAGAATAACGAATTTGATCGAAGATGAAGGCAGTGTTTTGCACTATATAAGTCGCTTGAAACCAACGCTCTGCCGTATATATGTTGTTGGAATAGATGATGTAAAGGCAGACCGGATCAGAGCCAAAATCAAAAAGTGGTTAGAGCCGGAACGGTCAAATTAGGGAGAATTATTCCACGTTGAGCAAATAAAACCATCATTGCTTTGAAGATTTTGCTTTGTTAATCTTGTTTAAAAAGGTCGGGCTGGCCGGAGGTTTCTTTCTTTTTGTGTGATTTTAGGCTGAGATGTTCACAAGCCTGATTTGTTACTTCCCTGCCACGTTTGGTTCGACGCAGGAATCCGATTTGCAGAAGGTACGGCTCTACGACGTCCTCAAGAGTGTCCCTTTCTTCACCGAGCGTAGCGGCTATTGCTTCGATGCCGGCCGGCCCGCCGTCATAGACATTAACCAGCGCCCGTAAAAACGCCCTGTCCAATTCATCCAGACCCAGCCTGTCAATCTGCTCCATCTTCAGGGCGCTTTCTACAATCCCGGTGCTCAGGACTCCGGAGCCTTTTACCTGGGCGTAATCACGGACTCGTTTTAGCAAACGATTCGCCACTCGCGGTGTTCCGCGTGAGCGGGTCGCAATCAATTCCAGCGTTCCATCCTCGCACTGCAGGCTTAATAATTGTGCAGATCTATCCAAAATTTCCGTCAGCTCCGGTGTGCTGTAGAAATCCAGATGATACAGCATCCCGAATCGGCTGCGCAATGGTGCGCTTAATAACCCCGCTCGTGTTGTTGCGCCGATTAAAGTAAAACGCTTTAGCGGGAAATTTATCGTCTTTGCATGCATGCCGCTATCGACGGTGAAATCGACTTTGAAATCTTCCATCGCCGGATAGATAAACTCTTCGACCAGCGTGCTCAGCCGGTGGACCTCGTCAATGAAAAGCACATCACCGGTGTTTATATTGCTCAAAAGCCCCATAACGTCACCGGCCTTTGCAAGGGCCGGGCCTGATGAGCAGCGTATCCTTGCCCCCATCTCGTTTGCGACAACGTGGGCGAGGGTTGTTTTGCCGAGACCCGGCGGGCCGTAAAACAAGATATGCTCCAGGGGTTCGGACCTCTGCTTAGCGGCTTCTATCGCAATTGAGACTTTTTCTTTTACACTGCTTTGGCCTATGCACTCGTCCAGAAGCTTCGGCCGAAGTGAGACGTTAAAGGTCTCCTCCTGCTCGTTCAAAGACTGCCCGCTTATGATTCTGCCTATTGTCATTTTCGATTTATTATCGACTATTTATTTAGTTTCTTTATCAATTATACGCAGCTTTTTTAATCAGACTTCTACTCCCTGTTTCAATCTATATACCAGGGGTACAAGTGCCTCTGCCGAATTTATGTCGGGGTGTTTGCGGCAGGCCAGTTCGACCAGCTCCATTGCTTCATTTCTTTTTTCACCCCAGGCGATAAGAATTTCGAGTGCCTCGGTCTGGAACGGCCTGAAGCCGGCTTGCGATGCTCCGGCTGCTTCGGCGCCGACCGCGAAACTCTGTAATTTGCCCTTTAACTCGGCGATGATTTGCTGGGACATTCTTTTGCCTATCGAAGGCAGTGAGATGAGTATCTTATCGTCGGCGTTTTCTATTGCGGCTGCTATCGTGGCTATGGGGATGCTCAGCGACCGCAGCCCTTTTTTTATCCCCATTCCCTTGACGCTGGTATATTTGGCGAAGAAATCCCTCTCGCCCGAGTTCAAGAAGCCGACCATTCTCGGTATCAGGTTTCCCCCGCCGGGCGTGCCCTCGTAGTATTCCATAGTACAGAGAGTAATATCCGAGCCGACCTGGCCGGACAGCGCACTAACGCAATAGCTCGGCAGCATTACTTCGTAACCTATCGACCCGACCTGAACGAGGCAGCAGGCGCTATCGAGCTTGATTAGTTTTCCTTCAATGTTGGCTATCATTGTTCAAATGAGTACTTGTTTGGTTATTGTTAGATAACGATACTGTTTATCGAATTTGCACAGCACAGCGCCGCCGCTATGGCATCGGCCACGTCGTTCGGCTCCGGTATCTGCGGCAGGGACAAAATAGTTTGAATAGTTCTTTGTATCTGTTCCTTAGAAGCCCTTCCGTTACCGGTAATTGATTTTTTTATACGCGTGGCACTGAAGCTTCTTACTTCAATTGCCGCCTGTGCGCACTGTTGCAGTATAACACCTCTTGCGTGTCCCATCAATATTGCAGTTTTCGGGTGGGCGTAATGAGAGTATAATTCTTCGACAGCTACCACATCGGGTTTGAAATTTTCGAGAAGCGAGCAGGTATCTTCAGCGATCCTGTTGAGTTTTATTTCTATAGCCGGGCCTTTTTCTATACGGATAACACCTGCTTCAATAAGCTTTTCATTATCGGCGTCCATCTCCAGGCAGGCATAACCACAGACCTGCAAACCCGGGTCGATACCGAGTATCCTCATTTCATCCTCCATGTGGTCATATCCGGCTTATCTTCCAGCACGATACCCATATCATCCAGTGTATTGCGAAGCTGGTCGGCCAGGGCAAAGTCCTTGTTCGTGCGAGCATCTTTTCGCTGCTCAATCAGGATATTTACCAGCTTGTCCGTCAGCCCTTCATCGGCCGTGGCGTCCTGCTGATAGTCCTCTTTCACAATACCCAGAACATCGCCCCCGAGCCGGTCGAACAGAACGTCGAGCAGGTTGAGGGTTTCTTTTGTTGTACGGCTGTCCTCCAGCAGGCTCTGCGCCAGACGGACAAGCTCGAACATAACTGACAGCCCAACGGATGTATTCAAGTCGTCGTTCATTCCGGCTTCGAATTTTTCCCGCATCTGTTTCAACTGCTCTACTATTTCCTCATCGATAGAACCCGTGCTGGCGATTTCCATTCTTTTTCGCAGGGCTTTAACGGTCTCGGTTATTTTTCCATAGCCCGACTGCGCCGCAAACAACGCCGCATCCGAAAAATCCAGCGGGCTTCTGTAATGGCTGTTCAAAATCAACTGCCTTACCGCCAGTGGGTCATAGCTTTTGGTCAATCTCTCATGGGTACCGGAAAATGCCTGTTTGAGTGTAATAAAATTATTCAGGCTCTTGCCCATCTTTTGCCCGTCAACGGTGACCATATTATTATGGAGCCAGTATCGAACAAACTGTAAATCATTGGTAGCTTCCGACTGGGCAATTTCGCAGTCGTGATGTGGGAATTGATTTTCCAGCCCGCCGCCATGGATGTCGATTGTCTTTCCCAGATATTTCGTGCTCATTACCGAGCATTCCAGATGCCAGCCCGGGTAACCCATGCCCCAGGGGCTTGGCCATTGCATAATATGGTTTCGCTCAGCCTTCTTCCAGAGAGCGAAATCGGCGGGGTTCTTTTTGTCCGGTGAGACCTCCACCCGTGCTCCGGCAATCATCTCGTCGATGTTTCTGCCGGATAGTTTTCCGTAGTTTTCGAATTTGGAGACATCGAAATAGACCGAGCCGTTGGCTTCATAAGCATAGCCTTTTTTCAGCAGCGTCGTTACCATCCCTATTTGTTCGAGTATATGGCCGCTGGCTCTCGGGCTTATATCGGGCCGGAAACAGTTCAGTTTGTCCATATCTTCGAAGTAGCTGCGAGTGTAATATTCGGCCAGGGCCATCGGATGCTTGTTCTCTTTTTTTGCCGCGGTGGCGATTTTATCCTCACCTTCATCGGCGTCGTCGGTGAGGTGGCCGACGTCTGTTATATTCTGCACGTAGGTAACCTCGTAACCGAGATAACGCATATACCTTGTCAGTATATCGAAGCTCACGTAACTTTTCGCATGCCCAAGATGTGCATGCCCATATACAGTTGGCCCGCAGACGTATATACCGACCCTGCCTTTGTTAAGCGGTTCGAATTCTTCTTTTCTTCTTGTCAGACTGTTATAAAGATTCAGTGCCATAAGCAAAACCAATCAAAAATCGTTAAGCAATAATACCACAATATCACTTGTTACTGAGAAACCATGTTTTTTGTTAAAATTTGAAGTATTAAATCCGAAAAATTTAAAATTAAGTTGTTTTAGATTTTGATAATTCGAATTTTAAATTTGTTTCGAATTTCGATATTCGGATTTATACCCTCTATAGTGTTCTTCTTCTCTTTTTTCTCAAAAGCGCCGTAGCCGTAGCGGCCATTGCTTCTCCTGCGCCTATATCGCCGAGTCCGTCGTTGGTTTTAGCCTTTACGTTCACGGATGTAAAGGCAATACCCAAAAGACCAGCGATGCATCTTTTCATCTGGCCTTTGACCTTCTCGAGCCTGGGTTCTTCGGCATGTATAATCAGGTCAACATTAACGACTTCCCATTTGTTCTCTTCGAGCTGTTCCTTTACAATAAACAGAAGCTCCTTGCTGTCGGCGTCTTTCCATCGCGCCGCGGAGCTGGGAAACAACGTTCCTATATCTCCCATTCCGCTTGCACCGAGCAGCGCATCGATAACGGCGTGCAGGCCCACGTCGCCATCGCTGTGTCCGGCCAGACCGGCAGGATACGGCACATACACCCCGGCGAGCATGAGCTTTCTGCCTTCCACGAGCCTGTGGATATCGGTGCCTATCCCGGTTCGATATTCACTCTTAGGTTCCTCAATCACAATACCCCCTTTGTACTTGGGATATCCGTGCCCTGAATACCGACAGCCGTACCGAGCGCTTTGCCCAGTCCCTTGAAAATCGCCTCGGCTATATGATGGCTGTTTGTACCGTAAGGAACGTTTATATGCAGATTGAATTTTCCGTTATTGGCAAAGCTCCGCAGCATCTCCTCCAGGCACTCGACGTCGAAGTCGCCGATTTTATCTGTTCGGTATTCAGCGTTATATACACAGGAAGCCCTGCCCGAAAGGTCAACGGAAACGTTCGCCAGGGCATCCTCCATCGGCAACGAGCTGTGTCCGTATCTGGCGATACCTTTTTTATCACCTAATGCTTCCAATAGACATTCACCCAGGCATATCGCGATATCCTCGACCGTATGGTGTGCATCGACTTCAAGGTCACCTTTGGCCTTGACCATAAGGTCGATTTTGCTGTGTTTGCTCAGGTGCGTGAGCATGTGGTCCAAAAAGCCGATACCGCTGTCAATCTCGTATTTGCCGTCGCCGTCCAGGTTAAGCTGTATGGAAACGTCGGTTTCTTTCGTCTGCCTGTGAACTTCAGCGGTTCGCTTATCCATTGGAATATCCTTTTATATACTATTGTTGATTCCCGTCCCGGTCTTGCGAGGCAGTTTCTTGTGACAGGATTTCTTTCAAAGCAAAAATAAGTTTATTATTTTGTTCATCTGTACCTACGCTTATTCTCAGCTTATCGTCAAGGCCGGGCAGGTTGAAGTATCTGACATAAATCCTTAGCTCTTTAAGTTTGTCGAAAATCTCGCCAGCCTGGGAGTTTTTGCTCCTGGCAAGCACAAAGTTCGAGAAGCTTTGCGGGACTTCAAATTTTAAATCACGCAGTTGTTCGGTCAAAAAACCACGGGCCTTCTTTACTTTTTCGGTTGTTTCGCTGAAATACTTTTGGTCTTTTATCGCCGCGGTTGCCACGGCAAGGGCAACGGCGTCAACATTATAGGAGTCTTTGACCTTCATCAGACCTTTTATTAAGTCCGGCTGGGCGATGACGTATCCGAACCGAATACCCGCGAGGCTATATCCCTTGCTCAACGAGCGCAGTATCATAATATTATCGAATTCTTTGACCAGCTCCGTGCAATTGGCCTCGGCGAAGTCCACATAGGCCTCATCAACGAGTAATACCCCGGAGAGCTCATCGGCTAATGAAGCCAGCTCGTCAATGCTTATAAAGCTGCCGCTTGGTGCGTTTGGATTGCAGACTATGGTCAGGGCGGCATTGGTGTGGGCCAATTTGGCAGGCAGGTTGAATTCAGCGTCGAAAGGAATTTCAACTGCCTCGCAATTCTGCAATTTGGCTAAAACGGGATAGAGTGAATATGTCGGAACCGGATAAGCGACGGGCCGGTTTTCATCGCAAAACGCTCGAAAAGCGATAGTCAGCAAATCATCACCCCCGTTGCAGCACATAATATTTTCAGGCTCGACACCATTGACCTCGGCCGCCGCCTGCCGGAATTCGTTTCCGAGCGGATCGGGGTACCGGCGAAGCCGTTCCGGACTGAGTTCAGTCAGCACCTTTAATACCGCAGGCGAGGGAGGATACGGATTCTCATTTGTGTTGAGCTTTACCACATCCGTTTCCTTAGGCTGAAAACCCGGCTCGTAACCTTGTACTTTTTCAATATTTTTCCGAAAATACCCCATTGCTTACTCCAAAACAAATTTCAGTCCAGAATTATAAGGATATTTCGTCAGAAGTGAAAGAGGGATTTTGGGAATCTTCTTTTACCCAATTTTGGAACAGGCTATATTTAACTTAATCGAGAAAGGCCTTGCTTAATATTTATTTCATTAAGCCTTGTCCGTATCCCACAGCGATTGGCAATTTGAATAGACAAGCCCGGCCTTGCATTGGCCTCCAATACCAACGGCCCGTCTTCGGCATCCAGAAGAACATCCACCCCAACATATTGCAGACCTATTGCCCGGCTAAGCTGCATTGCTGTTTTCAGCACGTTGTTCCAGTTCGGAATCACAACCCCTTGTATATAAGCTCCGGTGTCGGGATGGATATCAAATGAACGGTCTCGCCAAACCCCCCCGCGTGTTATTCCTGTTTCGAGGTCTATGCCCACACCAACAGCTCCCTGATGCAGGTTTGCGCGTCCTCTCGATGCCTTTGTAGGCAGACGGAGCATGCCCATTATCGGCGTGGTTTTGTAGAGCACGATTCGGATATCCGGCGTACCGGCAACGGTAAGCTCATTGAACGCGGGATGAGGTTTGATGAGTTTTTCTATCATTGCCTGGTCGGGATGTCCGCTAAGCGAGTAAAGTCCCGACAGTATAGTAGAGATGTGATATTTTATCTGTTCCAAAGGGAACAGTTCTCCTTTGGCATTTTGAAATTCATCGCCTTTTCGATTAGCAATAGCCAGAACGCCGCGCCCTCCCGCGCCGCGAGTTGGTTTTATGACAAAGCCCGGCAGGCTGAACAGAAGGTCGATGCTTTTTTTTATATCTCCGAAGTGCTGGATTAATGCGTAGGTCTCCGGAGCGGGTATGAGCTGTGATTCGCATAACTTTTTCGTTAGGGCTTTGTTGTCAACCACAGCGTAATGTGAACGGGGGTTCAGCGGAAATATGAGATTAATGTTACGAGAGTTTATGCCCATAATTCCGTTTCGCCTGAGTACCGACGGCCAAGACCAAAAAGAAGATTTACTTAGGCGAACCATGCGAACCTCTCAATTAAGGGGTGTTTGTGTTACATCACGAAACCGCCAGATTTCGCTGAGCCGGTATCCTGAATAACGTCCTATGAGTATAAGTATTGCTATGTTCAATAAATGTACCTCAGGAAATATAAGGGCTGTCCTGCCGAACCAATCCACTTTCATCACCAGGAAGCAGGATGCTGCCACAAAAATAGTTAAAGCAAATATTTTTAAGGCGTTCGGCAGACCATCTTCTTCGGCTATGATGTTGAATCGTTCGATCATCATTGTCAATATAACGATTGGCAGTACCACTGCGCTGGCGCTTGGCGTCAGACTCAGGTAGTCAAGAACCGCTACTGCCAGAACCATGCACAAAACGGCCAGGGTAAGGATGATACTTAGCCGGGCCACCATAAGAAGCTGCAGTTTATTCAGGATTATTCTTGCCAGTATGCCGACGCACAGGACAATAACAAACACAATGGCGCCGGTATGCCAGTCGGCATGGATGAAGCTCAGCGCAATCAGGCCTGGTGTGAAGGTGCCGATGGTTTGTATGCCGATTATATTACGAAAGATGGTTGTTATTAGTGCCGCCAATGGTAAAAGAAGTATCAGGGACACTATTTCCTGCATACTCGGTGGTAATCGGGTCAAATCGAAAATGTTCCATAATCGCCTCTCTTGTGAAGAAGCCAAAGAGGGAGGAGGCAGCATTTGACTTATAGAAAATCTGGATTGATAGCCGAGAGCTTTGATGCCCCTGACGATGTCGATGCTGTCACGACTGACGGGCAGAAAAGTAATTGGCAGTTGGACGGAATAACCGTTCTCGGGATCATAAGCCTGCCAGTTTTTTTGAGCAAATACTTCGACCCAATAATGAACCTTGGCCTGCTGATTATTTTCAAGAATGAAACCGGCCACCAATCGTGCCGGTATTTTGGATGCCCTGCAAAGGGCTGCCATGGCCCGGGCGCGGCCAAGCGTGCTGCCAACAATATGCTCCAGTGTGTTGGTAGCATCTGAGAACGTGTCTTTTTGGCCTTTGGCGATATTTTCCGCGCAATAATCGAAGATATGGTTTAAAAGTTCGGTTTTCGTTATTTTCTGATTGGATAGCTGCTTCAAAATATTTGAGAGCTCTGGGCCTGTTGTTTGGATATATTTTTCGTTTCGCAGGTAGTAAGCCCTGTCATTAGCTGACATTTTTTCTTCGGAGGCAGGTAACTTTGATTGATGGTCGGGCCTGAGATGTATATCAAACTGGGCAAAAAACCGGCCTCGTTCATGGCCGGGCATTGATACGGCCGATGCTCCGCGCCCTTTGGTTCTTTTGTTCCTTAGTAAATCCAACAAAATGCCTTCATGTGAAAAAGTTTCACGCCAGAGTCGGTTTTGTGGCGTGCTGTCCGGAATGGCGATTTGGATTTTATCTCCTTTTGTGAAGGAAAAACTGATATCGTATGTCAGACGCCATCCTCTCGTACCATGGGCCCAAACCGGTTTCCAGGTATATTTCATCCGCAGCCATACGCACAAAAGAAACGCGGCGGTAAGTATTACTGCTGCCAGTATTGCTGTGCGATTACGGTTAAACATTTACTTTCTCGGAAAATTTAAAATTGCGTTCCGGCGGTTACTTCTTTTTTTATAAATTGGAGAGCAAAAACCTCCTCTTTTTCCTCTTTTTCAGGAAAATAAACTATATAGAGGAATCGCTTAAAAGAATCAACAAAAAACAAAGCTCGGACTGTGGTGTCGTCCGCTTTTTTCAGGCCGGCATATTGTGAGGGCTCAAAGCTCTTTGGCATTGGAATTCTGAAAAAGTATATGGGTGCTACCCTGCGAATTTCTTTCTCCTTGATTCTTTTTAGAATGCCTGCGGCTTCGCTGCCGGGAAACATGCGAAGGAAATACTTTTCAGTTCTTGATGTTGGTGAACGCTTATTTGGTATTGTAACAGTAATCTTGTCGGGCCGGTCAAATGTCCCTGAGACAGGTTTTATCTTCTGTCTGTTTTGTAAGCCGGAAAAAATCCGAAGCTCCGGGTCGCCCCAGAAATGGAAGCTGTATGCCGCCCTCTTGACTTTGGAGTATTGTGTATGCCCCCGTGCTTCTTTGAGAGCACTTACGCATAAAAGGTAGTTTTTCGCGTCACGCATTGCTTCGCCTATGGTGTCGCTTCTGTACAAGAGACCATCGCAAAACGCCTTGATAAATGCACTTCCGGAGGCGCTGTGAATATTGGTCTTGGTGCCGATTATGCCTATAGCACCGGAGGTCAGAATATCCAGGACCGTATCGTCTAATGAGTGACAGCTTTGAATTACGACCAGGGGTATTGCCTCCAGCTTACAAGGTTCTGTAGTTTGCGAAATATCGTAAAGCTGGCTGTCCCCGTCATCGTCAAACATATGATAATCCGAATCCGTCTGTTCGTTTTGTTCCTGCATATTTATTACAGCATCGTGTGAGTTGTCATCGTCGCCCGGTGAATCATCATAAACATCCGTATCGTTTTCCATGAAATCCGTCGTATCGTTGTAATATTCATACTGGCTTTGTTCATATTCATAGGGGTAAATCTCCTCTTCGTCTTCGAAGTAAGAGGTGTTGCCGAACAATGAAAAGTCGGTTATATGACCTTCGTATATTATGAATTGAGATTTTTCGACGGAGCTCCTGAGAAGCTCGTTTTTGCAAGAAATGCCGTAAAACTCGTTTATTTTAATTCCAAGGTTCTTGAATTCTCCGGCGGTTGCCCTGCTAATGGTCTCACAAAGCGGCAGCGTGCTGTATTCGGTGCTTGGATTGGCTATCATGACGACATATGGCTGTTGCTGAGCGAGAATATGGTCTCGTGCGACGCCATAAGCTATGAGTGTTGAGGCTGCCCATAATTGATGGAACGGAATTCGGCCGATTCCCATCCGGGCAGCCTGACCTTCTGGAAGAGGAGGGGAAAGTTCCGTAGATATTTCATAAGTGTTCGGGTATTCTTCTTCTCCGACTTCTCCTTCTTCTCCTTCTTCTCCTACTTCTCCTACTTCTTCTTCGTTCGTGACAATATCGACTGCTTCATAGTCTCCTAATATGGTTATTGTTCTTGGCCTCAGCGAGTACCTTCGAATCACAGATTCGATTTTTGACTGGGCCTTCGATGGGTCTGAAGAGTAGCATGGCACAAGAGCCGAGCCGTGTATAAGGCTAAGGTAAGGAGCCAGCCAGGATATGGACCCTTCGTCGGTTGAGTTATCAGGAACGCGAAAGAGAATAATATTTTGTATGCTTGGGGCTCGGAGCTTTTGAATTAAACGCTTTTGGGTTTCTTTGATGTCGATAATTTCCGTTTTATGCCCGGGAAAAAGATTCTCGGAATCAGTCGGGCTGTTTTTCGAAGTTACGTATATGATACGTCTAACCTTCAAAGAGTTCAGTTTTTGTGAAAGGGTATTTAGCTGCTCTTTTCCGGTTGAGACGATAAGAGGCACACAGGAATGTGAAGCCAAAGCGGAGCCCATGATAATAGCGGCAGGGTCATATCTGGATGCGATAACTACAGAGTCGGCTTTTTGCCAAAAATGACCCGCGAGAAGCAGGCTCGCTTCGGCAGGTTCGGATTTTGTCGGAATATTGCATATCGTCGGATTGTCGTTGATTTGGTCGAGGGTGAATGTCGGGTTCGATGATAGTATGGTGCAGAAACCCGTTACCGGTTCCAGTTGCTCAAGCATTTTTTGTTGTCGGGGATTTTCTTTTGATGCCCATTTCAAAAGAATAGGTGTTTTATTTACCTGGCGTATCTTTGCGGCCGCAGGGGCCGCCGCCGCAACCAGCCATTCGTCATCTTGCTGCACAACTATCAGTGCTATGGGTCTATTCTGCTTTGCTATGGCTGGTATCAGGAATGTCGGTTTTTGTATAAGTTCTGATGTGTTGTCGGTAAATTGTTTGTTTGAGGATTGAGCGTGTAGAGTTTTGCCGGGGATGCATATTAACAAAATCAACACCATTATAACTGATAGAGGTTTTTGAGATAAAATTTTAAACATATAAATCCCTGCAAAAATTTATTCGAAAATTTGAGAATTTGATTTATTAACTACTCCGAAAACAAAAGTAAGTGCGAAATTATATGGATATTTCGTCAGAAGTGAAAGAGAAGATTTACCTTATTTAGATATTTGTACTTAATTCTCAATCATAAAACCCGAATTCATAGGCTGCATCGAATAGAGCAACGATGTTTTCGGGAGGTACACCGAGTTGTATGTTGTGGACGTTGTTGAACACGTAGCCCCCTCCCTGCTTAAAGATTTCCAGGTTTTTCCGCACGTGCTCCCTGATTTGGTCGGGTTTGGCAAAGGCAAGAACGTGCTGGGCATCTATACCCCCGCCCCAAAGCGTAATCCGGCTTCCGAACATATCTTTGAGCTTTTGAGGTTCCATATTTACCAGGCCTATCTGGACGGGATTGAGAATATCGATACCGTTGTCGATAAGCTCCGGGATATATTCGAAACAGGCCCCGCACGTATGATACCAGATTTTAGCTTTTGTTAGCGATTTGATATGCTGGACGAGCTTTTTCTGTCTGGGCTTGACTATTTTTCGGTAAAAATCCGGTGAAAACAGCGGCCCGCTCTGACCCGCCAAATCGTCGCCTATCATCACTACATCGACGATATCTCCCACCTCGCCCAGAAAGCCGGTATGATAATCCATCCAGAATTTGAGTGTTTTATCCAGCAGCGCCTCACAAAAGGCCGGATTCTCTATCGTATCCATAAGCCATCTTTCGAGCCCGCGCATATACCAGCAGTATTCATAGACCACCCCGCCAATACCGGTTGATATGGCATAAGGTGTGTCGTTGCGCATCTGCAGCGCCGCTTCGCGAACTCCCGTGAAGCGGCTTGAGTCGCTGCCATCCGGAAAAGGATAATCTTCGATATCTTTACAGCTCGCGTCGGCAAGTGGATGATGCGAGATGTCCATATAAAGCTGCTGCTCATCCGGCATCGACCAGACCACGCCGAATTCGTCCTTTAGGTCATGCCAGAGCTTACCGTTGCGGGTATTCTGCTCGATGCCGCCTTTGAAATCGTCCGGCCCGTGCGCACATATATAGCGGATATCAACCCTGAAACGCTCTAAAACTTCTTCGCTCGGTTTAGCGAGCTGCTGAACGGGATCGAGAATTGTTATTTCTTCTGTTAATCCAAGATGCGATAGCAATTCAGAATACGCTCTTTTATGTATCCCCGTTTGAAATCCTCCGAGGTCAATCGGGACCCTGTCGGGAACCTCGTGATTGAGAGCTTTCAAAACGCGCTGTCTTGACGTCATTGTCTCTTTATTTGCCATTCTCAAACTCTCCCAAAACACTTACCCGGCATCGACCTTTTCAATACTTCACGGATTTCAGGTCTTACTTTCCAATCGACCCAAGGTAGTTTCCTAATCCAACGATGAATGTTGACAGTATGAGCACAAGTATCCCGGAGAAAATGATGGTGTGTGTACGACGGCTGGTTCCTTTCCATTCACGGAATATCAAGCCCCATATATTGCTGAAGACGATGATAAAGGCCATGTGGATGGTCCAGCTCGAAAAGTCGTACTGTCCCATTTTGGTTGTGCCCATTCCATAGAACATAAACTGGAAGTACCAGGTAATTCCTGCTAATGCGGAAAAGACATAGTTGCCGGCAAGTGACGCATTGCTGGTATCGAGGTAATTTTTCGTTGTACGGTTTTTTATGTTCAGCAGCACGCACCAGATAAAATTAGTCGTGAATCCACCCGCAAGGATACAGATAAAAATCGGGCTGTTCTGCCACAAAGACGGTACGCCCCGCTCGACGGCGAGTTCGGCGATTGGTTTTCCGGCGGCTATGCCGAATGCCATGCACGCACTCATTACGCCGGCGAATATCGCGACCCAGAGCCCCTTCGTGAAGTTGAATTCTTTAATCGTCTCTTTCTTTTTTTCCTCTGGCAGTTCTTTTTCTTTGGATATACCCGCCCAGCCGCAAATTGCAATACCAATAAGGCAGGCAAGTACGCCTCCGAGTGTGGTCAGGCCTGAGGCGATGGTGATTAAATCACCGAAGGTGCCGAAATATATCGGCGGGATAATTGTCCCGAACGCCGCGCAAAATCCCAGCGCGATTGCATATCCCAGCGACATTCCGAGATAGCGCATCGACAGTCCGAACGTAAGGCCGCCGATCCCCCAGAGCAGACCGAAAAGATAAGTCCAGAAGATACTGCTTTTCGGTGCTTCCCGCAGAATTGAAATCAGTCCCGGCACTGTCACAAGTGCGATAATCCAGGGCATTATAATCCAGGACAAAATTCCGTTTACAAGCCAGTAACTCTCCCACGCCCAGTTGCGGACTTTTTTGAAAGGGATGTAAAAACTTCCCGCTGCAAAGCCCCCTACCGAATGCAGAAAAATGCCTAATGCTATCATAAACGGACCTGTTTATTCTGGAACAATATATCCTTACAAAGTTCTTTCGGTGCTGGCCGTAAACTTTTGAGCACTCAGCATAAGGATGCTACTTATGGCAATAGTCGATAAGGCGGGCGATTTCGCTGCGAAGGTCTTTTCGGTGGACAATCATATCCACGAAGCCGTGCTCCAGCATAAACTCGGCGGTCTGGAAACCTTTAGGCAGCTCGACTTTTATTGTTTCGGCAATCGTGCGCGGTCCGGCGAACCCGATAAGCGCCCCCGGCTCGGCTATTATACAATCGCCTAACATTGCAAAGCTGGCGGTAACGCCGCCGGTAGTCGGGTCGGCCAGGACGCAGATATAAAGTCCCCCGGCCTCGTCGAATTTCGCCAGGGTTGCCGACGTCTTGGCCATCTGCCCTAATGAGATTACCCCCTCGTGCATCCTTGCGCCGCCGGAGCTGCATACCGCTACAAGGGGCAGTTTTTCGTCCATTGCCATATCAACCGCAGCACAGAGTTTCTCACCAACTACGAAACCCATAGAGCCCATCAGGAAATTCGGCTCCATTACCGCTAATATAACCCCTCTGCCTTTGATAAAGGCCTTGCCAATCCGCATAGCCTCTTTTGCGCCGGATTTTTTTGTGTCTTCTTTAAGCCGCTTTTTATAAGTGGTTCCCCTGAACTTAAAGCCCAGCGGGTCCTCGGTCTTTAGGGTGCCAAGAATCTCATGGAAGGAATCTTCATCGACCAGATACTTAATCCGGGTCTTCGCCGCGATGCGAAAGTGGTAGTTACAATCCGGGCAGACATTAAGGTTCTTTTCTACGGCGCTTTTATAAAGCATGTGCTCACAGCCCGGGCAGCGAACCCACAATCCTTCGGGCATCTCTTTTCGCGGCCTCAATGAAAAGCCGTTCCATTTTGATTTAACTTGTTTGCCCATAGCAACCCGTATTTAATCAAATCCCGCATTCAGCGCGGCATATTCCGGCATCGACATATCAACAAAGTAATACAGGGATTCTACCAAAAAGCAGCAGAAATGGCCATAAAAAATTGGGAAACTTTACTCGGCCGCTTTTCGAATGGCGTTGATTGCGGCAATACGGTCCTTTTTTGCGAATATTGCATTGCCTGCAACAAGCGTATCGGCCCCGTATGAAACCACTATTGGTGTGGTTTTGGGGTCTATCCCCCCATCGACTTCTATGCGGATATCGGGGCCGACAATATCTCTGATTTTGCTTATTTTTTTCGCCGCCTCGGGCATAAAATTCTGTCCGCCGAAGCCGGGGCGCACTGTCATCACCAAAACCATATCGCAGACTGGCCCAACGCTCTTGATGGCATCGACGGGAGTCTCCGGATTCAGACATATCCCGGCGGTGCATCCTAAATTGTGTATTTTGTCGATAAGCTTTAGCGGCTGATTGGCTGCTTCGATATGAAATGTTATGTGGTCGGCGCCTGCTTCGATAAAAGACTCCGCATATTTGCCCGGCTCACTTATCATCAGATGGGCGTCGAAAACAAGACGGCTGCACTTGCGAAGCTTGGCAATCACGGGCGGACCAATAGTGATATTCGGGACAAAATGGCCGTCCATCACATCGAGATGCACAATACTCACACCGGCCGACTCAACTATAGCTATTTCGTCAGCCAGACGGGCAAAGTCGGCGCTTAGTATCGACGGCACTATCTCAACTGTTCCTGCTTTGGGCAATCGCATCTTTGATTGGATACCGCTAATGATGAACTCTATTTCTCATCAAGGATTTCAAGGCACTTGAACTTTTTGCCTTCCAGAAATTCGAGCGAAGCGCCTCCACCCGTGGAAATATGGCTCACTTTGTCTTCCAGACCGAGTTTTTGTACTGCCGCCGCGCTGTCACCTCCGCCGATTATGCTGCGTGCACCTTTGTCTGTGGCCTCGGCAACGGCCAAAGCGATGGCTTTAGTGCCCTGATCGAAGGGTGGTATTTCGAAAACACCCATCGGCCCGTTCCAGAAGATGGTTTTGGCGTCGGTTATGTTCTTTGAAAACGTCTCGATGGCAATCGGCCCAAGGTCCACCGCCTGATAGCCCGGATCAATATCGCCGACGGCGGTTCGATGTGCCGCTCCCGCCATGAGCTTACGTACTACATCGTGGTCCACCGGCAGGATTACTTCACAACCTGCCTCCGCGGCCTGTTCCAGCAGTTGTTGACCCTTGTCAATGAAGTCGTTCTCGCACAGGCTTTTGCCGATGCTCTTGCCTCTGCCTTTGAGGAACGTATATGCCATCGCCCCGCCAATAATAATCCGATCGACCTTATCTATCAGATTTTCAATGACGCCAATCTTGTCCGAAACCTTCGCTCCGCCCAATATCGCGACGAAGGGTCTTTCCGGATTTTGCAATGTTTCGCCTAAGAATTTTAATTCCTTTTCGATAAGGAAGCCGATTACCCGGGGCTTGCCTTCCATCAGAACCGGCACTGTGTACATTGAAGCGTTATCTCTGTGTGCCGTGCCGAAAGCATCGTCAACATAAACATCCGCCATATCCGCAAGCTGCTGTGCAAAATCGTCTTTTGCCTGCCGCAGTTGTGCATCTTCTTTTGCCGCTTTGTCCTTTATCGTTTCTTCTTTATGAAAGCGCAGGTTTTCGAGCAGCATACACTCGCCGCCGGCCAGCGCCTGGGCCTTGGCCTTTACCTCGGGGCCGATGCAGTCTTCGGTGAAGATGACCTCTTGTCCCAGAAGCTCCGAGAGTCTTTTGGCCGCAGGCGCCAGAGACAATTTGTCATCTTTTTGACCTGAAGGTCTGCCGAGGTGGCTCATAAGTATAAGCGCACCGCCGCCGGCCAGGATTGTCTTGATTGTAGGCAGCGCCTTAACGATTCGGTCATCGCTCGTAATGTTGCAATTTTCATCCAGTGGAACATTAAAGTCGCATCGCATCAGGACCTTTTTGCCCTTTACATCGATATCACCAATAGTTTTCTTAGCCATTTCTTGTACCTGCATTTTATGTCATTCCCACTTTTTATGTCATTCCCGCGTAAGCGCGAATCCATATTTAGAAACTATCTCAAAGCTGTAACTTTAGCTCACTTTAGGCACTTTTCACTTTTCGAACTTCTGATTTCGGATTTATATTTAAACTACATCTTTGCCATTTTTTCCATAATATCGACGCTGCGGTTCGAGTAACCCCACTCGTTGTCGTACCAGCTAACGACCTTAACCATCCTGCCGATGACCATGGTGCACAGAGAGTCGAATATGCTTGAAGCCGGGTTATTAACGATGTCACTGCTGACTATGGGCTCGTCGCAATAAACCAGGATGCCCTTCATCGGGCCTTCTGCTGCTGCTTTCATTGCCGCATTTACGCTGGCAGCGGTAACATCTTTTTTAACATTAACCACAAGGTCAACGATACTTCCAACCGGAATAGGCACCCGGACGGCGAAACCGTCGAGTTTACCATCAAGAGCGGGAACCACTTTTCCGATGGCCTTTGCGGCGCCTGTGCTTGTTGGAATAATGTTTGCCGCCGCCGCGCGGGCACGACGCAGGTCGGAATGTATCATATCGGCCACATTCTGGTCGTTGGTATAAGCGTGAATGGTAGTCATAACTCCATTCTCGATACCAAATGTATCATTGAGGGTCTTGCATAGAGGGGCAAGGCAATTGGTCGTACAGCTTGCGTTCGAGACGCATTTAACTTTACTGGTCAACTGGTCGTCGTTTACACCCAAAACGATAGTCGCATCGATATTGTCCTTGGCCGGGACGCTTAACAGCACCTTTTCGGCCCCTGCCTTGATATGGTCGGCGTAACCGCCCTTAGGTGATTCGGCTGAGCGGAAGATGCCTGTCGATTCCAGAACAATCTTTACGCCCATGTCCTTCCAGGGCAGCTCGGCGGGATTCCTGACTGCCAAAACCTTCACGGTTTTGCCGTTAATGACTAAATTGCCGTCCTTTGCCTCGACTGTGCCGTTCCATTTGCCCATTACGGTATCATATTTGAACAGATGAGCAAGGCTCTTGGCGTCCGAAAGGTCATTGATAGCGACTAATTCCAGATCGCCTTGTCTTTGGAAAATAATTCTTGCTACGGCCCTGCCGATCCGGCCGAATCCGTTAATTGCAACCTTTGTTGACATTTCAAAATCTCCTTCTAAATATTCTAAATAAGCTTTTGTCTGATTTTATTCCCCACCATTCACGACTTTAGGGATAAACGAGAGAGATACTTTAGGCCTAAAGCTTCCCATTGTCAAGAATTTATTGCCAACAATTAAATGGGGCCTCTAAAAAAGTGCTTTTATTACGAGAACGTGCGAAATTTTCTCCGGTAAGGCGGAAGCCCAAAATCGACGCAGGCATAGCAAAAACTACGCCGAGGACACAGAAATCCCCAATAATATTGTCATCCTCGCATGTCTTAAGCGGGGACCCAGCTTCAATTAATCTCAATCCTAACTCAAAACTCAACACTCAAAACTCAACACTAAATTATGGACGGCCACTCAGATTGGATCCAGGCCGAAAAAGTAACAGAACAAATCCTCCAGCCAAATTAACAAACCAAAGAGCCTTCATATGAAAGCAGCGGGCTGTGGATCAAACCCAATAATATTGTCATCCTCGCATGTCTTTAGCGGGGACCCAGCATCATTAATCATTTAAAAGCTGGCCTCCGGTAGAAATGCTATACGCCTCCACAGACCAATAATGAAAAAACTTACCTCAAGTCGTCCAACTTTCGATGTGGAGACCATCACCCGCCACTTCACGAATGCGATTCAGTTTATCATTCGTGACTAAAGTC
>JACNGQ010000260.1 GCA_014384025.1 Planctomycetota bacterium
AATCAGGCCGGAGTAGCCATTGCTTTTTTCAACCTCCAACTATGGATGGGACAAGCTCATGTTATGAAGACCTATTGATATTATCAAGGCAGATTCGGGCATTTCTTTTCAATCGGTCGAGGCCAGAACGTCTAATCGTGGAATCCGCGAACTCGGTGTCGAAGTCCTGTTGTGTTAAATTCAAAATCCGGCTCAGGTCAAGTTGAGCCCTGTTATTATAGCGTTTGAACTGTTTATTTTTGCAAACGGGCGCATTTTTCTGATACGGACATGCAATGACACATTCATTGCAGCCAAAGATTCGGTCGCCTGTTTTTTCTGCCAGTTTGGGAGGTATCCGGCCTTTATATTCTATCGTCAGATAGTTTATGCACTTATTTGCGTCGAATTGTCCATCAGGCATTAGTGCACTTGTCGGACAGGCTTTGATGCACTTATCGCAGTTCGAACAATTGTGTGTGATTGGATTATCGGTTGAAAGTTTTAGAGTGGTTATTATTTCACCGAGAAATATCTGCGGACCGATTGTGGGATTGATTAACATGCGGTTTTTTCCAATGAAGCCCAAGCCGGCCTTGTAAGCCAGTGACCGCTCGGCCAATGGTACCGAATCAACACAAGTTTTGAATTTGTGCTGCTGTCCGCCGTTAGAGCTAATAAATTCAGTTAGTTTGTGTAATCGTTCCTTTATAAACGCATGGTAATCTTCATATTGGGCGTAGCTTGCTACTTTGCCCATTGGGGCAGCTGGTTCCGGTTGTTTTGGTTTTTGTTTCGGCGGTTTATAATTGAGGCCGACGCAGATTACCGTTTGAGCGTTTTTCAAAAGCAGGGCGGGCTGGGTACGTTTTTCAAAATTGTTGTGCAGGTAGCTCATCTGGCCGGCGCAGCCTGACTTTAGCCAGTCCCTTAACAGCTCGATATGCCTGGTATCGAGAGGCGAGGCATCTGTTATGCCAATCAGGTCGAATCCTAATTCAATAGCTTTGTGTTTTATCTCTTGAGAGATACTCATAAAAACGATTATACTAAATCCGGTTGTGATATTTTAGTCTGTAATTCATTGTTTTTAGCTTTTAATCTCGTATTGTATAGATAGCGCACATTACTTGTACTTATAGCATCGGCCCGTGACTTTTGGCTTTTCAATACTGCAATCAGGGGATAAAATGAAACCGATGGCAGAAAATAGTGTAATGTCAACTGAAACTTGTCAACTTATTAGCTATATAGCTCCGGCGGCACCTGCCACTCGGCGGCCTGCAACGGGTGAGGAACAGTTTCTGCGACCGGAAATTGGTTTTACACCTAATTGGTATCACTCGGCGATTGGTATTGATTTCGGCAGGCAGTGGCATACAGACCCGGCTTATCGACGCCAGACGATTTTGGAGATGCGTAATGAGTTAAGACGCCGATTCCCCGAGACAGGAATCGGTGGTATCGACAGGCCCGAGAGACCTCTGGACATATTAACCGGAACTTATGGGTGTATAAGCGTGGCTGCGATTTATGGAGTTCCGGTTGTTTATGCAGAGGACAACTGGCCTAACTGTGAACATAAATACTTATATGATAACGAGCTTGATAATTTAGAACCACCCGACCTTGACAACAATCATTTCTTCCGGGAGCTTATGGCTCAGGTGGACTGGATTGCCGCCAGTGAAGGAAGGATTGAGGGATTTATGAACTGGCAGGGCGTGCTTAATAACGCCTATCGTTTGCGTGGCGAAAAGCTCTTCTATGATTTTATTGACTGTCCGCAGCGCTGCCGCCATCTCTTCGATTGTATCTGTACTACTATGATTGAGGGGGCAAGGCGGCTTTATGGGCGGCAATTAGAGAGTGGCGTGAAGATTGATTTTCTTACTATCAGCAACTGCCTGGTCAATATGATTTCACCAGAGCAGTATCGTGATATTCTTCTTCCTTTCGATTGTCGGATAGCTGAAACCTTTGGGCGCATCGGCATCCATAACTGTGCCTGGAATGCCGATCCCTACATCGAAGATTATGCCAGTGTTCCTAACGTTAGCTATATTGATATGGGATTAGATTCGAATCTGGCCAGAGCGAAAAAAACATTTACTGATGCTCGGCGTGCACTTGTGTACAAGCCGACGGACCTGACAGATAAATCGCTGGAGACGATACGAATAGACTTAGAAAAGATTGCACACGAATATGCCCCGTGTGATGTTGTTGTTGGAGATATTGAGGCCGGAACGCCGGATGAAAGGGTACTGGAATTTCTTGAGTTGTGCGGCCAAATTAATAGTAAAATGGAGAACTGAAAAAGATGAAATCGAAGTCAAATTTATTACCGAAGCCACTGTGTGGTATCATTCCGCCTATGGTTACGCCGCTTCAGGACAGGGATACGCTCGATGCAGCGGGTCTGGAGCGGCTGATTGAACATATTCTTGCCGGTGGCGTTCACGGTTTGTTTATCTTAGGTACGACGGCTGAGGCGCCGAGTCTTAGTTATCGTTTGCGATATGAAGTTATCGAACGCGTTTGTAAACAGGTCAAGGAACGGATTCCGGTGCTGGTTGGAATAACCGATACAGCCTTTGTGGAGTCCGTGAACATTGCCCGCAAAGCCTGTGATGCCGGTGCGCAGGCGGTTGTGCTGGCTCCGCCATATTACTTTCCAGCAGGCCAGCCGGAGTTACTCGAGTATCTCAAGCATATCATAAGTGAATTGCCGCTGCCGGTGTTTCTTTATAATATGCCGAGTTATACCAAGATGGTTTATGAGCCGAAAACGATACGAGCTGCCGCTGACTTTCCCGGCATTGCAGGTATAAAGGACAGCTCCGGTAATATGATATATTTTCGGCGGCTTCAGTGTCTTCTTAAAGACCACCCGGATTTTTCACTTCTCATGGGGCGGGAGGAACTTTTAGCAGAGACAGTTTTGTTAGGTGGACACGGTGGTGTCTGTGGAGGGGCCAATCTCCTACCGGAGCTTTATGTCGGGCTTTATAATGCGGCATGTGCAAAAGACCTGCAGAAGATAGAAGTCCTGCATGAAAAGGTAATGAAGCTAAGCAACGCCATTTATACTGTTGGGCAATATGAATCGAGTTATCTAAAAGGTATAAAATGTGCGCTTTCTTGTATCGGTATCTGTAGTGATTTCATGGCTGAGCCGTTTCATCGTTTTCGCCAGGAAGAGCATGACAGGATTCAGCGTTATGTAAAAGAACTGGGGATTACACCCGCTAAATAAAACAAATATGGAGTTGAAAGATTATGCAGGGAAATTTGAGTACAATTGATATCGGTATCCTTATTCTTTATGGTACAGCGCTGATTGGAATGGGTGTCTATTACACCCGCAAGTGCCGGACGTCGGAGCAGTTCATGGTTGCCGGTCGTTCGATTCCCGCGTGGGCGGCGGGTCTGGCTGTGATGAGCGCTTATACGAGCAGTATTTCATATATTGCCACGCCGGGTAAAGCTTTCGACAGCAACTGGCATCCTTTTATCTTTTCGATTTGTATCCTGCCGGTGGTATGGGTAGTCTGCAAATACGCCGTTTCATATTATCGAAAATCACAGTTGATTAGTGTTTACAGCTTTCTTGAGGAAAGACTGGGGTCATGGGGAAGAATTTATGCTGCTTTGGCATTTGTGCTGTTAATGGTAGGGCGTGTTGCAGTTATTCTTTACTTAGCCGCGTTGTTGTTAAGTACATTTGTTTCGTGGAACATTGGTGTTGTAATCGTAGTCATCGGGCTTATTACTATTATTTATACACTGCTTGGAGGTATGGAGGCGGTGATTTGGACTGACGTTATGCAGTCGATGATTATGATTGTAGGTATTGTCTTTTGCGCCGTCAGTTTGTCACTCAAGGTTTTTTCAGGGCCTGAACCTTTAATGCAGGCGGCTTTCGATGCGAACAAATTCAGTTTTGGCAGTTGGGATTTGTCGCTGTCTTCCCGCACGATATGGGTGATGATTATTTATGGAATCACGGAGAATCTTCGGAGCCTGCTGGCCGACCAGAACTACGTGCAGAAATACTGTTCAGTTCCAAGTGAGCGAGAAGCGAAACGTTCAATCTGGATTGCCATGCTGATTTATATTCCTCTTACAGCAATTTTTCTTTATATCGGAACGGCTCTTTTTGCCTTTTACTCTCCGGGTGGACACGAACTCGGAGAGGGGATCACAAAAGGCGACCAGATGTTCCCTTACTTTATCGCGACACAAGTGCCGGCGGGTTTGAAAGGACTGATTATCGCTGCTATCTTAGCGGCTGCTATGAGTACTGTGGATTCGGCATTGAACTGCTCGGCGACGGTTTTGCTGCTGGACTTCCATAAGCGATATTTTAAGCCAGATATTTCTGAGCGTTCCAGTATGGTATTTCTGCGGGCATCGACAGTGGTATGGGGTCTGCTTGGGACCGGCGCCGCCCTTTTGATGATTCGGGCAAGGAGTATTTTGGATGTATGGTGGCAGATATCAGGAATCTTTGGCGGGGCGATTTTAGGTTTGTTTCTTTTGGCTTTCATGCGGGTTCGCCTTAAACTATGGCATGGCCTTGTTTCTATTGGAGTAAGTGTTGCAGTTATTGCCTGGGGAACTTTTGCGCGTGATTTATCCGGTTCATGGCAATGGGCACAATGTAATATTGAAGGCATAATCATCGGTGCATTCGGGACAGCAGCTTTGTGTTTGGTAGCGTGTATTTTCGGTTTGATTAACCGTAAGCGAGATATCCAGGTCTGAGAAGAGTTGTTCATAGTGAAAAATTCAGAAATAAGTACAGGTGTTATTGTCGGAGTCATCCCTGCTCGATATGGCTCGTCGAGATTTGAAGGGAAGGTGTTGGCAGATATCGCCGGTAAGCCTATGATTCAATGGGTGTATGAACGCGCAAAACAATCAAAGACGCTGGACGAACTTTTTGTCGCTGTAGATGATCCGCGAGTGCAATCGGTGGTCGAGGGATTCGGAGGTAAAGCCATTCTGACGGGAGCGCACCATAAATCGGGAACGGACAGAATTGCCGAGGTTGTTGAGAAGATGGCGGCGGACATTATAGTCAACATACAAGGTGATCAGCCGCTGATTGATCCAAATATGATTGATGAAGCGGTTCAGCCCATGATAGATAATCCGGAGATTCAAATGTCAACCTTGAAAAGGGAAATAGAAAAGGACGAATTTGGTGATCCCGGAGTGGTAAAAGTGGTGGTTGACGAGAATGATTTCGCACTATATTTTTCGAGGTCGCTCATTCCATATCCACTTTACGAAGAAAATATTCGAGTTTACGAACATGTCGGATTGTATGTTTATCGTAAAGATTTTCTTTTGGAAATATCTAATATGCCACAAGGATATCTGGAGAAGATTGAATCATTAGAGCAGCTTCGAGTTTTGGAAAAAGGATATAAAATCTTAGTTGTCGAAACGAAGATGGATAAAGCAGCCGGTATAAGTGTGGATACACCTGAGGATTTAGAGAGAGTGGAAAGACTAATTGATAAGATGAAAGGCTTAAGCGATGGTTATAAATAGAGAACCTATCGAACTGCTCTACCGGGACCTTCCAGACGATACGAAAGAGATGCTTGATCGTGCAATTGAAAGTATCGTATCGGCCAAGAAAAAAGGCGGCAAGGTTGTTGTCGTTACAGGGAGCGGCCCAAATCTACATGAGGGGGTAACAACGCTTATTGGAGAGCTTATTCACAAGGGTATAGTCGATGGTGTGACTACCAGTTCGGCAGTCGTTGCTCATGAAATGGCGGGGACTCTGGAAGAAGTAAAAAGAGTGGACGGGATACAACTTGGGCTAACGGAAGAAATACTTCCCCGCGGCAATGTTTTCGAAGCGACCTTAACTACGGCCGATTGGCTGGAGCAAATCAACAAGGAAATGCCTATTGATACGGCGCTGCTTGAAAAAACGCTCAGGCTCGATGGAAATGTCATCATTAAAGCCGCCGGCAATATGGCTTATCCTTTGGGATTGCGCACAGAGAATTTAGCAAAAGAGATATTGTTTATCGCAAAAAGCAAAGGACTTCCTTTCGAGGCAGTGGCAGGCGCGGGTGCGGATGAGCGCACGATGCTTGGGGCGGCGCATGCTAAAGGCATCCCGATTCTGGTTACTATACCACAGTTGGTTGGCGGCGGAATGGTGGGGCTTGCGATAGGGGATTCCATATCCATCACGGAAAGGGCAACAAGAGTAGCCAGGATGATGCAATCCGCTGATGTAATTATTGAGTCTGCCGTGGTCCTGAGCCAGGAAATCCACGATGGGCCGTTTGAAACCTACACCGGGCATGGTATATGGTCCCATTGGGAAGGTTATGCCACTTATAGCTTGAAAGATAAGGTTTTGATACGCATCGATCTTGACCCAAGCTTAAAAAAAGCATGGGAATTCGAGAAGCAGTCGAGCAAAGTTCAAACTGCGATAGATGAAGGATTACCTAAAACCAAACTCATGTCGATTCCTTTCCGGATGGAAATGTCAGGTTTTGCCCGGTTGGAGAAAAGTATTCCGGTCGTTGCTGATTTAGGTGTTGTCTGGCCGATTATTGCACTTCGTTTAGAACAGGAGCTGGGAATATCGCTTGATTTTATCTCTTACCCGCAACAGAGTCCGGAAGGTCAGAAAATGCGGAAATGGATTGTTGAGAACATTCAGCCAATCGTAAAAAAGAAACTATTTCAATAGAATTAGCCGCAACTCCACGAGAACTCGAGAAGGAGGATGCACTGTTAATGGAGAATTTTGCCAAAATCGAAAGGCGTTTATTTTGCCTGACCGTGATTTCTTTCTTGCTGCAAATATCAGGATGTGGTCTTAACAATGCGGAAGGAAATAACAAAACTTCGGCGGACATACTAAATCCGTCCTGTATCGTGCGGAGTGAATTCATCTTTGAAAAAGCTCCCTTTGCTCAATGTCATGCATCGACTATTGCCGAGACGAAACACGGGCTGGTAGCGGCATGGTTTGGTGGAAGCAGAGAAAGCGAACCTGACGTGAGTATCTGGATGTCCCGTCGCGGCCGAAATGGATGGTTGCCTGTGAAAAAGGTCGCCGATGGTTCAGAACTCTCAGGCAGGCAGGTGGCTTGCTGGAATCCGGTTCTGTTTCAGCCTAAAAACGGCCCGCTCATGCTATTTTATAAAGTTGGTGATGACGAGCCGGAATGGTGGGGCGAATACAAGACTTCCGGCGACGGTGGAAATACGTGGTCAAAGCCGATACGTCTGCCTGATGGATTTTTAGGCCCGATCAAAAACAAACCTGTTCAATTACCTGATGGTTCGATCCTCAGCCCATCGAGCATCGAGTACTATACGGGCAAAAACCGGGAAGCCGAACTGTGGCAGGTACATCTTGAATTATCGAAAGATATGGGAGAGACCTGGAAAAAGATTGGGCCGCTCAACGATGGCAAGGAATTTAATGTTATCCAACCGTCAATACTGATTTATCCGGACGGGAAGATGCAGATTCTTTGCAGGACAGAGCGCGCAGGACGTATTTACGAAGGCTGGTCCGATGATATGGGCGAGACGTGGAGCGAGATGGGCCCTATAGAATTACCCAATCCCGATGCCGGAACAGATGCTGTAATGCTTAATGATGGAAGGGCTTTGTTAGTTTACAACCATAGTAGCTCAGGCGGGAGAGATCGTGAGTTTTTGAGTGTTGCAGTATCCCATGACGGGAAGAGATGGCAAGCGGCGCTTGTGCTGGAAAACCAGAAAGGGGAGTACTCCTATCCTGCGGTTATTCAAACTTCCGATGGTCTTGTTCATGTTACCTACACCTGGAAGCGAGAGCGAATAAAACATGTTGTACTCGATCCCAAATATTTTAAAGTGAAGGAAATTCGCGATGGAGAGTGGCCTGAGTGACAAGATAATAAAAGTTACTGATTGGGCAAGTTCATAACGACCTTTTTGTTTATAAAGTTGAAAAGAGCCCCCACGCTCTAAAATTTGGGGGAGTGGGGGCAAAGAGAAAACATATACACATTTATCGGCCTTTTATGTTAGTGAGTTCAGTAAAAAAGCTCCCGCCTTTTGAGAGGGGGGGGGAATGGAGAGCGGGAGCAGGATGTATAAATTTTATAAGCGTATGAGCCTATTTTATTCGGAATTAAAACGAAAAAACTGCTTGTTTTCCTCCTTGCGACAAGCAGGAACGAATGAGAATATAATGGATAATTATATACTTTTTCATTGGCAAAGTCAAGAAAATAGTCACTGCCTTATCAAGGATTAGGGAGGGCGGTGATATTGGCACAAAAAATAAGTGCAAACAGGGGCTTATAGATTCTGTTTTCCATGTCCCTTCGCTAGCCGAAGCGGCTGGGATGGACTAAAAAAAGGTGTAGATTTAGACACAAAACCATAGGTTTGGTGGGACTGTATGGGACGACGTAGGAGATAAAAGCTAAAAAAACGCTGTTTTTAATCTCTAAACGATAAACAGAATCAAAATTAATTACTGATTGAGCGCAAGGATTTATTTGTCTGATATTTCTCCAGTTGCCTTATTCCAACGTATTGTCCGGACATTAATGCGGTGGTCTTTAGCATGGCAGTCGGTGCAATATTTCTGGTTAGTGGATTTATCAAAAATCGTTTCAGCGCCGGCTAAAAGCAACTGGTGATGGCTCTCATGTTTAATTTCGTTCCTAGGATGGCACATCATACAGGTCGGATTAATTCTTTCCTTCGGGTACATGATTTCAGGTGGTGTTATGTTATCTTCATCGCTGCGGTGGCGCTCGGACTCGCCGTGGCACCTTTCGCAGCCGATGCCCGCTTTTTCATGGATAATGGCAAGGTTTTCATCGCCGAAAGCGTAATGACATGCGCTGCAAAACGCATTGGCGACAAAGGTTTCTTTTTGGGCCTTTTGTTCAGTGGATTGTTCTTTGGCTTGCTTCAATGAAGAGCCGTCAGAGGTCTTTTTTTCAAATGAGCAGCTTGCTGCAAAAACCAGCAGCAAACTGCTCATGATAAATCCTACCACTGTCACGACCTGCGATTTCGTGACTTTCATATATTTCCTTGTTTTTTTCCATAGTTGTTTTGTCGGCTCCCTATAAGGCCAACGTCAGTGACTTATCAAATTTACTTTCTGTTAGACGTATTCCCAGTTTTTGAGCCACTGGTAGTTAGCCGGCAGATTGGCCCATGCCTGGTCCATTGCTTCTTCGAGCTCTTTTGCTTCAGCTACGTCCAACTGGCGATGTTCCTTGACGGCCTTTATGACATTATCCACCTGGTGGGGATTAATCATTCCCGGAATGGGGGCGGTTATAGCCGGATTGCAAAGAATATAACGTATGGCCATACGGGCGAGCCTGTCGTCCTCTTCCCTCGTGGGGCTGTCAGGGGAGCTGTCTCCCTTAAACAGTGATGTGCCCGCAAAGGGTTTGATACCGAAGAATCCAACATCATGCTCCTTTATCGCATCAAAAAGACTGTCTGTCGGCAGCTCTTTACTTTTGGCGGTATATGGTGTAACGACAACCTGAACAACGTCGGGATAAGTCTCTATCATCTCTTTAATATGCTTACGGTCGTGCGATGAAAAACCGGTGAATCGCGCTTTACCCTGCTTTCTGGCCTTTTCAAGGGCGCCCATCATCTGGTCAACTTCAGCGTCTGTGTGCTTTGCACTTTGCTCGTGCATGGTAATACGCCAGACGTCCACATAATCGAGCCTTGTCTGGCTCATACCCTTGTCGAGCGTTGCCAGAAGGGCATCGACCGTGCGGAATTTTTCATTTCGCATTTCCTCCTGGTACCATGAGAAACCGAGGTGCATCGCATCACGTCTTCCCCTGAGTGCCTCGGCATAAGCGGTAACTTCCTGCAGCGTGCAGGCGTCAACATAATTAATGCCGTGTTCGATACATCTGGTGACAACATCGCGGCGGTTATTCCTGAAGCCGTCGTCTTCGAGGTCAGCGCTGAGCCAGCCACCATCCTTGAAAACTCCGGGAACCATTTTATCGACGCGTTTCCAGTGTCCGCCCAGGCAGACAGCCGAAATGGAAAGCCCGGTTTTTCCAAGCCGCCGGTACTCCATATCCGGATTGTAGCTGCGGGGTTTCTCTGCTTTACCGAACTGCATACTTTCGCATCCGGCGGCGCCGAGACCTGCAGCAAGACCCGCTGCGGCCGTTGCACCGTTTCGCATAAACTTGCGGCGGGTTAGGTTATCAGCTTTGCCCGGTTGCTCTTGCTTTTGGTCCATAGTTATCTCCTTTTTTTATCTTAACTGCAATTGCTTCTTATAGGTTATTATCACGTTTTTGTGCTGATTTTCTTGAAACAATCTTTGAGATAATCTCTCGATTTGGCCAGCTTTGCCGACATTACATCAGCTTCCGGGTGGCCGTGCATGAATGGATTTACGTATCCTTTGTATTTAATATCCGCCAGGGCTTGTATCCATGGCACCATATCCGTCGGGCCGATACCGGGAAGCTGTTGCAGGTCCGGGTAGTTCTGCCAGGCGTAGAAGTAAAAAAGCTGCTTTCCACAGATGCGTATCGCCTCGGGCACAGAAGCTTTAAGGGACTGGATGTGATACGGCGCCAGTGCAATACCCAACCTCGGTGATGTGTTCATATCGACAAACGCCTTGAGCGAATCCAGCGTACAAAGCAGCGCTCCGCCGTGGTTTTCGATGGCCAGGTACGAGTTATTCTGGGCAGCCAATTCCGCCAGAGGTTTGAGCGTTTCGATAAACTTTTGCATCCTGCCGGTTAGTTCCTCAGGCTTGCACGGCGGGGCACTGCCCCGAACAGCTACACCACCGCCGGTTTTACCTAACAGCTCCGCGTAACGCTCATAGCCTCCTTTATAAACTGAAAACGAGAAGAGTTTGAGTCTATTCTCAGCAAGGATTTTTTTCAGGCCATCCGGTCCTAAGCGTTCGGCCACATCGTCAAGGTGAGGACAGCCGTTATGGGCCGACCAGATGTCGATAGCTTCAAAACCTAAATTGGAGATTTGCTCACATGCCTGTTCGATAGTTAGCTGCATGTAATGTATCGATGAGGTTGACAGCCGCATTTGCCACTTTTCCACTGGGATAGTGACTTTTTTGTTAAGGTCGGCACAAGAAGCTGCTGTAATCCCTGCGACCGTACACGTGCCCACTACTTTTAGGAAATCTCGTCGATTCAGGTTTTTATTCATGATAAAACTTTTTTACAAAATTTTGCAAAATTAGGTGCTGGCAGTCAACAATAACTAACATGTTGGTATTTATTTGTCAAATCTTATTTTAATCAAAAAACCAACTTCGGCACAGTTCAAGGTTTGGTGTTTTATGCTTGACCTTGTTAACAATAGAGCTTATAGTCACCTTTTAAGCAACTGGTATAATCATGGTCAATCTTAAAAAGTTTATCATACGGAAAGGAACTGTGATGAGCGAAAAAAAACAGTCAAAAAACCGCATCAATAATCATATAAGCCGTCGCGACATGCTTCAGATGGTTGCCGGAACAGGTGCTGCCGGTGCCGCGGCCATGACTCTTGGCTCTTGTACAACGGGAGATGGGCATCTGAAACGGGCAGCTACCAAGGGACGAATCAACCATTCGGTTGCTTACTGGTGCTTCGCGGAATACTGGGATCTTGACAAGACGTGCCAAATCGCAAGCCAGCTTGGCTGCAAGAGCATCGAACTGGTCGGTCCCAATGATTTTGCCACTCTTAAAAAGCATGGTCTTGTCTGCGCGCTGGCTCCAAACGGTACGCCGGATCCTCCGTTTGTAAAGGGCTTCAACAATCCCGAATACCACGATATGATTATTGCCAAAACCCGCGAGACGATCGACGCATGTGCAGAATATAATTTCCCCAGTGTTATTGCTTTTACGGGTTTCCGTGAGGACATCCCCGACGATGTTGGCGCCAAAAACTGTGTTACAGGACTCAAGAAAATAATCGGCTATGCAGAAAGAAAGAAGGTAAACCTATGTATGGAGATACTCAACAGCCGCGTTGCGGTTGAGATGAAAGGCCATCCCGGCTATCAGGGTGACCATACAGATTACGTCATGGAAATTATCAAGCAGGTCGGCTCACCAAGAATGAAAATTCTGTTTGACATCTACCATATTCAAATCATGGACGGTGACGTAATCTCCCGTATCCAACAGTACAAGGAATACATCGGCCACTACCACACAGCCGGTAATCCGGGGCGCTGTGAAATCGGTGATAACCAGGAAATAAACTACAGGGCGATTATGAAGGAAGTCGTAAAGACAGGCTACAAAGGCTATGTCGGCCACGAGTTTGTGCCCACGCGAAATCCTCTCGAAGGCTTAACTGAGGCGGTCACCATCTGTGACGTCTGAAAAAGGTTGAATATAAATGAAAATCCCATCCCTGCCGAAACAGGGACGGGGTTTAGTTGTTTACTCAATGACCAAATCCGGATTATCAGGGCCGATATGTTTTAACATGACGATTGGGTCGGTCTTGGATGGATTCGTGATTTTCACTCCTTCTTTAGCCGCCTGTTCACTAACAAAATATTCGTCGTGTGACAATTGGCCATACCTGATAAGTGCAGGAGTCTCTATGTCCCATGGTCCTATCGTGCCGTGACCCTGCATAGTAATAAATCCGTAGCAGGCGCTGTCCTTGATTGTAACGGTCTTACCGGGTAGAACTGTGAGTTCTTTAGCGCTGAAGGTGGTTGACTTATAGCAGATCCAGTTTTCCATATAACCTTCGGCCTCCATCTCCTTAACCGGCCGGACAGGTTTGGGCGCCATGAAACGATTCTTGGCGAAATCCGGATCGACGTTTAGGTCCCAGTCGATAACGCTTAGAAGCCACTCTACGTTTCCTTCCTTGTCCTTCGGCGTATCCTTCCAAAGTAATTCCTTCGGTACAACCTGGTCGTGAGTGATGTTTTCATACATCGCAAAGACGTCCGAGGCTTTCTGCGGTTCGTATGTGCAAAGACTTCCCGGGGCATGAAGAACTCCGGGCGGGACATCCCAGCCGGTCCCGACATCGAGACGGTAAGCAGCCGAGAGGCTCGTGATTGTGTTGTCTCTTCCCTCAGCCGCATCCTTAAGAGCTTTGCGAACCTGGTCCTTCGTTACACCGGGATTGAGGCCGAAGAAGGTATAAGGGAAGTCACCGCCGTGGTTATTCGCCTGGGGCGGGAAATAATACGCTTCGGGCTTACCCAATTGGCCGGTCAGCGCAGCATGCTCATCGCGATGATGGATATGGTGCGGCAGAGCGCCTTTATTATCGAAGAATTTGGAGTACATCGGCCAGCGCTTGTGTTCGTTCCAGAGCCTGTCGCCGATGATTTGGCCCTTAAGCTCGTCAACTGCATCTTTGAGCAGGACTTTTTCAATCTTTCCATTATCCTCGAAGACAATGAAACTCAAGCCCTCATTCGGCGAGGTCAAGGGGCCGTTGTCCGCCGGTGTTGTTGATGCAAACCAGCGCTCATCAATCCCGCCTCGTTCTCCGCCAAGTGCATAATAATCGTCCGGGTGGAGCTTGATACGCCGGCCCGGTACACAAAAGGAACGCGGCACCCAGTTCGGGGCCAACCTTAAAATACCCTTTCCCTGCTCAATGGCTTTGTTTGCAATAGAATTAGCAGACATAAATACTCCTTAATTCAAAAGTGCATAAGAGCGCACGTCATAAGTGTAAAAGTGAAAGATTACTTACGCCCTTGTGCTTATGCTTTCTTTACTGTTTCCCATTTTTTATTTTTCGCTGATTTCAATACTGAGTCACAAACATACTGTGTAGCGAGGGCCTCACGGAAGGTTGGAGATGTCGGTTTGCCGTCGGCCATATTTTGCATAAATTCAGCCGCCTGGTGGACGAAACTATGTTCGTAACCAATCTGCAGGCCGGGAACCCACCATTTATCCATGTAGGGCATATCGCTGTCGGTAACGTGAACCGACCTCCAGCCTCGTACGATAGAATCGTCGCTGTGATCGAAGTAGCTGAGGCGATGCAGGTCATGGAGGTCCCATGCGATGGATGCCTTTTCACCGTTGATTTCGAAGGTATAAAGGGCCTTGTGGCCGCGTGCGTAGCGGGTTGACTCGAAGTTGCCGAGCGAGCCGTTGTCATAATGGCAAATGAAAGTGCAGGCATCGTCGATCCCCACTGGTTCGACTTTACCTGTTTCAGCGTGCATACGCTCTTTCACAAAGGTTTCTGTCATAGCACTTACGTCGGTGATTGGCCCGTTGTGCCACATAGCCGTATCTATACAGTGGGCCAGGAGGTCTCCGGTTACGCCTGAGCCGGCGGCCTTGACGTCCAGCCTCCATGTGCCCATCCCTCCCTGAGGCACTTCTGTCGATATGGTCCAGTCCTGCAGGAAGTTGGCCCGATAGTGAAATATCTTTCCGAGCCGGCCTTCATCGATGAGCATTTTGGCCAATGTCACGGCAGGTACGCGCCGGTAGTTGAATGAGACAAGGTTGGGCACTCCGGCATCCTCAACAGCTTTGACCATCTGTTCGGCCTGCGAGACGTTCAGTGCAAGTGGTTTCTCACAACAAATAGCCTTGCCGGCTTTGGCTGCGGCGATAGCTATCTCGGCGTGCAGATTGTTTGGTACGCAGATTTCCACGACGTCGATGTTTTCATCTTCAATTACCTTGTGCCAGTCGGTAACGTATGACTCGTATTCCCACTTCTCGGCAAAAGTTTTGGCTTCTTCTTCCACCAGCCCACAGACAACCTTCAGTACAGGGTGGTAAGGGATGTCGAAGAAGTGTTTGACCTTGTGGTAGGCATTTGAGTGCGTCCGGCCCATAAAGCCGTAACCGATCAGACCAATATTAAGTTTTTTCTTCATTGTATTGATTCCTTATTCAAATTCTTAGGCTTAGAAAAAGTATATGTTAAATACCAATTCCGAATTCACAACTAAGACGTCCACCCGTGTGCCTCCCGTACTTTGATCATCACATCGAGGATTGCATTCCATGTATCCTGAGTTTCGAGCATAGAGTTGGAGAACATGCACCCGTCCCAGCAGATGTGCTGTATGCCGCGCGCCGCGGCGTCCTTAAGCCAGTAGCCTGCGCAGCGGACGATGTCGAGCTTGCCATTGGGGTCATCGGCCGGGCAGTGCTTGCCCGTCTTGTCGTGCGAACCGGCGCCATGTACCTCGCCGTCGTTCTGTGCTATGTGGAAGTCGATTGTCCAGGGCCGCAGCTTGTCCACCATCGTTTCGTAGGCTGCGTAGAACTCCTCCTCCGAATAGCCGGGCTGCAGCAGCGCATATTCCGGCGCATTGTAACCCATCAAGAACAGGTACGTGTGTGCCATATCGGCCTGGAAGCCAAGCGTCTCCGGCATTCCGACGGCTTCCAGGAGATCGAGTGTGTCCTTCCAACTATGATGGCCGGCCCAGCAGATCTCACCCTCAGCGGCCAGGCGTTCACCGTGGTCGGCGGCGATCTTGGCTGCTTCGCGGAACGTATCGGCGATTTTAGCGGTGTTTGCCTTTGGGTCTTCGCGCCATTTTTCGACACCGAACTCCGCCGAGTCGATCCGGATCGCGCCGTACTTGCGCACGCCATGCTCGTTGAACACGCCGGCAATGCGGCATCCCATGCGCACGGCGCTAAGAAACTTCTCGCGGGCCGCTTCATCCCCCATCGCCGAATCGCCGACCGTGCCGGGCCAGACCGGGGCGACAAGCGAGCCGACATTAAAACCGTACCCCTGAATCAGGTCGGCGATCTTCTTCAGTTCGTCGTCGCTGGCGTTAGGGTCGGTGTGCGGCAGGAAAAGGAAGTAGTCAATCCCGTCGAACTTCTGGCCGTTCACCTCTGCACCGGCGGTCAATTCGAGCATCCGTTCGAGACTGATCGGTGGCTCCTGGCCCGGTTCATTTCCTTTGCCGACCAGCCCTGGCCACATAGCGTTGTGAAGTCTTGGGAGGGTATCCGAACTCATTTTTAGCTCCTTTCTGGTTCAGTATCGTTTATGATAGCTATGCCTTGCCTTCTCGTTGGTTAACTCAATAGCGCCGCCCGGGAAACATTTCCTTCTGGCCAGGCTGGCGGTTACCCTCGAAGGCAGCTAATTTGCTGCCCGAATGAACTTCCGGGCCTTGCAGCATAACATTTTGCAGCTATTTGCGAAAAACACAAGAAGATTTTTGAAGATTTCCGTGGGATTTGGTTATTACCGGATTTGCGTGTAGTTTTTCAAGCTGATAGCGTTCTCGCCGGCAATAATCGTCTAATGGACTCATTCGCCGACATAGGATTTGCTTGCCTCAGATGTGCCGCCATAGGCGCCCATATTAATGATGCCACCATTTGGTAAATATTCTTGTCCGATAGGACTATTCGGATCTCCGGTGTCGATACAAGGACTCGTTATATCATCTATTACCCAGCTTTCACTATCAGGGTTCCATCTTCCAGCCTGTGACTTAAGATGATAATCTCCATCAATCCACAGCCCATTTTCATCCCAATATCCTTCACGAGAAAAGGAAGGTTTTCGGTTGGTGCATCCTTTTGGCATTCCTGATCTATCTATTGTAAGGCCCTGCACATTGCTGAAGGTGATAGTGATTGTCGAATTGTCATTATTCCATATTTGGTCACCGTCGTTCCAGAGGATGCAGTTGTTTATGTAAACATTGCTCGGGCCATAAAGTACATGATCACATGACAACGCACATCCTTGAGGTGCAATGTTTGAAGCAAACGTACAATTAGCTAAAGTTGGAGTGCTCATATTTGTGAAAGCTATTGCGCCGCCATTGTTATCAGCCGAGTTGCCTGTAAAAAGGCAGTTCGTCAATATCGGGCTGCTTTGTATAAATCGTGCTGCCGCACCTATGTGTGCCGAATTGCCACTGAAGGTACAGCCGAAAAACATAGGTTCGATACTGTCTTTGAATTGCATTCCGCCGCCAAAGTTAGCAGAATTGTTTATAAACTTGCAACTAATTGCTATTGGTGCAGAATACATTGCATGTATTCCACCACCTTGTCCCGCCCAGTTGTTGCTGAATTTACAGTTGGTTAATATGGGATTGCTGCCGGGATTATTGTATATTCCGCCGCCGTGACCTCCAGAGGATGTTCCTGAGGAGTTTTTATTGAAAGTGCAGTTAATTACTACTGGACTGCTACTAATGTTGTACATCCCAGCACCACTCCACCTTGCTGAATTGCCGGTAAATATGCAGTTAATAACCGTTGGGCTGCTCTGAAAGTTATACAAACCGGCTCCGTTGGAATTTGGGTCTGCGGACTCAGGATCGTTGGCGTTACCGGCAGTAATATTGAAACCGTCCAACACCGTTGTATCATCAATATTAATCCCGGTGACTACATGGTAACTATTCTCTCCTCGGGTGTGTTCGTAGAGTAAGTCAAGGAGCTCCACAAGTTGGGCATCATCACCGTTAAGGTCGCCGGTAAGAATGGTTTCATACAGTTCAATGTCTCTTACATCTGGGTCAGGTTCTCCAAGCCCAGCGTAGCCCCCTTTGAGGCTAACACTATTGATTAGCTGGAAGGTTTCCATTCGGCCCAAATTTGCTCTTTTGCTCAGTACGAACTGGTCGGGTTTATAGATACCCTGTGCAACTCTAATTTCATCACCAGTTGAAGCCATCATCAGAGCATCCTGAAGATATACAAAGGCATTCTCCCAGCTTGTTCCATCATTGAAACCGGTTGCATCATCTTCAACGTAGATAATTGTTCCCTTGGTAATTGTACCGGTGGCGGAAACCGAGACAAGTACGACAATTGTAAGACAAGTTTTTAAAATTATCCTCTTATCCATTTTATTCCGCCTAAGAAGAATCTCACTGCTGAACTTCTAAAAAGATTTTAACAAATCAATAAGCTTCTGTCCAGAAAATTTTCAGGCGGAAGCACAATTTCTGTACCTTTATAATGAGGAGAGTTTCTCAACGGTGCCCGGAATTGACCAATCGCATCACCGGAAGTTGTTGAAAAACAACGTTTTTTATTCGAGATGCTGAATAGTTATACCTAATGTTTGGTTGTCTAAGATAGCCAGCTTTTTCGTCAGGGTGATTTCGAGACGGCCGTCTTTAAGCCTGGAGCTACTGCCAACGGCTTCACGGTCCAACATCACAACCGCTCTGACTTTATAGAAATCTTCAGGGACTGCAAAGGCAAGGGATTTTATGCTCAGTTTGCCCCAGCGCAGGTCAATTCGGTTTCGCTGGATTTTGCTTTCCCGTTTCTGGGTAAACAAGCCCCAGCCTTCTGCGGCGGTGAATGCGGCGCGGAAGTTTTCGGGTGTTATCTTTGGAGCAAAGCCCAGATGTCCTTTCGGCCCGTGATATTCATAGCCGGCAAGGGCCGTATAAACTCCCCAGCTTGCCATTGCCCTGGCATAGTGGTCGCCGCACTCGACCTCGTTGAAGGGATTATGTTTGGCCGGGTGGTAACGGTCGTGAATGCCGCGGCAAATCACAAGAGCTTCGTCAGGCATTCCTTCCCAGACCATATGGCCGGCCACCTGGTACTCAATTCCCGTCCAGACTTCGCTCTTATAGCGAACACCATCTTTCTGGTACGGACTCTTTGGCCATGTGCAGGTAAACAAACCAGCCTCGCCGTCTCTGGCAAACCATCGCTCCGGTTGATGTTCTGCATTATAAGGCCCGATATCCGGCGCCCAGTTATATTTCCAGACCGACTGAAGCGCCTTTTCCACATACTGCGGCGGATAAATGTAACCTAAGCCGAGCTGGTGCGCCCAGCCCTGTCCGAAAAGCTGGTCGGACAGGCATCCTTTTGCGTATTGATATTTCGGATGCTTCTGCAGGTCAACAAGCTGGATGAAGTATTCACCGTCCCAGAGCCGTTCGACGGTAAGCCGAGTGCTGCTTTCGAATATTTTTCGGCAGCGTTTTGCGAATTGCTCATCGCCCATATCTTTTGCCATTTCTTCGGCGGCACGGAGTGCAGCTAAATACAGCGATCCGACAAATGTGTTCGGCCCTTCGAAGTTAATATCGTATGTATTATGCTGGCTGTTCTCGATAAGGCCGTCATCGTTGCCGTCCTGTTTTATTGAGAACTCAAGGGCTTTTTTTATACTCGGCCAGTTGCGCTTCAGAAAGCTGTTATCAGTGGATGCCTGATGTTCGCGATAGGCTTTAAGCACGCTGCCGCATTGACCGTCGGCGGCATAGGCGCGGTTGCTCCTGAAGCCGACCAGGCCGGACTCGGTGTCAAAACCTTCGCCAAAGTCCTGCATTTCTCTTGCGCTACGCTCAAGCTGCGGGAAAAGACGAGCAGGCGCATGAGAATAGTTCCACACGTGAGTACAGGTGCCCGCACAACAGCCGACACCTTCCCATGCCCAGAACCGGCCGTTCTTCCACCACTGACATGTCCCGGCCGCCAGATTGCTTACCGTCGAGTGGAGACGGAAAAGCAGCCACTGGGGAAGGGTGCTGTGCTCGTAATAGGTCTTGTACCACTTGTTTGTGTTAGCAGCGAGACGGTTGTAATTATCGAGGACATAATGTGCGACATCGGAAGCGTTGTTGAAATTGTTTGCATACTGGTGGCCGTTTGAGTAGTTGGGGAAAAACCAGGCTAATACAAAAGTGAAAGTGCGCGTGGCGCCGGGAGCTAATTCCACAGTTTGAGTAGCCAAAGCTGTACTTTGTCTTTCTGTAACAGGCCAGGCGGCATTGTCCTTCGAGTATAGTTTTACGTCTCTACCTCCGATTGAAGCGATATGCCTGTCGGCCTGCTGAGGTTGAATTGCCTCTTTCGAGAGAGCCAGTACCAGCGAGCCATAGTCAGGTAGTTTGTCGAGCGGTCCCATCGGGCCTTTGTGCGGCTCATCCGACAGTTCTATCTGGTCAATGTTAATATGTCCCCAGCCGCCGGAAAACTTATCGACGATTTGGATTTTCGCTGTTTTGCCCTCAAACTGTTCTATGTTCCAGAAGTACCATTCGAGTTTTTCGTTGCTCTTACCGGTTGCTGTTTGCACAACTTTGTCGTCGATAAGTAAATTTATACAGGTTTGGCCTGAGTGATTGCCTCCTCCGATTAAAAAGTTGATGTACTTGCGTGAAATTTTGAAAGGGGGCGATGTCAGGGTGCCGTGTGGATTGTCACCTCCTAAAAATGTATTTACAAGTCCCTTACCCAGGAAGCCGCTTACCAGTTGCTGGCTTGCTAGTGTGCCGTTTGCGGGGCCTTTGCCGAACGCCTGTCCTGTTGCTTTCCAGTTTTTGTAGTCTTCAGCCTCGAAATCGGCCAGGACAATTTTAGGTCGAGGCTCTACGGTTCCTTTGGGTTCCGGCGCCTTCTCAGCAGTATGCACAATCAATGTCCGATTCTTTTCATTGACAATCCGGCTTCGACGAAGAGCATGCACGGCCTTTGCGGAGTCAATAAGGACGGCGTTCTCAAGCCAGCCTAAGAGACTTACAGAGAGTTTGTTGGATGATGTATTTCGAATGCTGATACGGAATATTGTCGCGGGCAGGGCGGAATCTTTCGCGTTGAGCGGAATAAAAGGTGAATATGCTTTCAGAGAAACACTTACAGGGAACCCATCTTCACGATAACGAACGTTGCCGATGGGGTATACACCTGAGAATTCCACTTTCCCGAAGTCCTGGTTCAGTGTTTTCGCAAATGTCCTGCCGTCCTGTTCTACAATCACGGCAAAACCGGAGTCCACCGGTGAGTCAGGCCTATAAGTGCGGTAACATTCCAAACCATATCCTGTGAAAACGTGTTTGTTGAAGATTTGCCAAAGGCCGAGCGTTCCGTCGCCGCGCAGATAGAGTTGTCCTGATGCGATGCCTCCTACAGGCATGCCTATCGTTTCAAGCTCACTGCCGCTATAGACTTCTCGCTGGCCTCGCTCATAAAGAAGCTGCACCGCATCCTGTGAGAGATTTTTATCGGCAGGTACCAGATGTTTAGGTTGCTTTTCCTGTGCGACGACTGGATTGTCAAGGCTCGTAAGAAAACCGCATATAACAAATACGATTACGATTGGAGAAATCCATAATCTTCTCATCTTTGTTTTCCTCTCTTCTAAGATATTACGATTAAGGTTTTTGAGTATTGCCGGCCGCGCCTTCAAGTTTAATTGCCAGCAAAGTGGGCTCTACGATATGCAGGTTATTCAAAAGAGGCTCTGTATATTGGATGTCCCCATACTCGGCCTGATTGAAATGATGCTGTTTGCCCACGTGATTATTCCAGTCCACACCTTCAGTTAAAAAACCGTGTTGCCCATGATGATGTTTAGCTATGGCCCGGAGGATTGTAAGTGCATCGGCAAGATACGATTGATTTTTGGTGTCTGTATAAGCTTCGATATATGCCAGTGCCGCCTCGGCGTTTTCCCAAAGGTAAGATGTGTCCCAGCTTTTCTCCATAAAGAGCAGTCCTTTGGTCTGTACACCGTTTCTATCCTCTTTCATCTTAAACTGCTCAAGGCCTGCGAGGCATTTATCGTAAGCGAAAGCACTGATTTTTTTATCATCGAGCAGCTTGGCCGATTCTCGCAGAACGCGAAAAGCTACGGAATACGCGACGTTTTCGTGTTCATCATAAGTATCGTGATTGATGCTTCCGAAAAAGCCTCCCGCTTCCATGAAAACATTTATCTTTTTTCTGATTGTATCTGAATAGTCCGCAAGGCCTCTTTTGGTCAGACCGGAGTAGAGCTGAATAATGAATAATCCGTCACCGCTTTTTTCGAATAAGATATCTGAGTCGCCATAGGCATTCTGGGGATAGTGCTTGCCGCTGGGTTCGCAGCGGCGGGGGAACCACCCATTCGATGTGGACTTTACATTCGTGTTGAGCCAGTCTGAAGTTTTTAAGGCCACATCTCGCATTTTGCGTTTTCGAATGCCGTCAAGCTCATCGCTGAAAAGAAGAAGCTGATATGCGACTTTTGCCATCGAGCCGGGGCAAAACCAGTTATTCTTGTGCTGGTAGTTAAGACAGAATTGATTAGTTGTGGTTTCGCGGTAGCCGGTGATAAAACCTGTTTCGTAATCGATAAAACCGTTCTCCAATACATGGTCCAGCAGCGAGAGGGCTTTTTTCTCCAAAGATGGATTTCTAACATGCCTGGCGAACAAATAAATTTCATAAGCACCGCCGACGGCATTTGCCGCCCAGCCGGGGCCTTCGAGATTTCCGAAATCATGCCAGCCCATTATATTTCCATCCTGGTCAACAAAGCTGGACTTGCTACAAAGATGTCCCTTGTACGGAACCAATGTGAACTCTGCGAATCTGACTGAGTCACGAATGGAATCAAAAATTGTGTAAGATGGGTCCTCCGGCAGATAAAAACCGGTTTGTGGTGATTGGCCATAGGCGCAAATATTGCACAATACGAAACCAATTACGATAGGAGAAATCCGGGAGCTTCTCATCCTTCACTTCCTTTCTTTCTGCGAGAAGGTTAATGCAGACAAATTGATTGACAGTCAAAACTTATTTCAAGTTTCCGGATTTTAATAAAAAAGGCCCTTCTTTGCCAATATGTTTCGTAAAAAACATGCTTTGGCAAAGACGAGCCTGTGTTTGCTGAGCGGATTCTTCTTTTATTTGGTAGCGTATTTTACGGAGCAGCCGTAGGATTTGGTGTTCGAGACGCTTACAGCTTTGCCGGAGGTAAGTTCCGCCAAAACATTATCGACATAGTTGACCACGCCTTCTTTCTTTTTGCCTAATGGTGAATCGTCAATTGCACCGTCATAGGCTATCCTGCCTCTGGGATTTATCACAAATATATGGGGAGTAGTCTTGGCGCCGTAAGCTCGGCCAACCTTCCCCGACCTATCATCGAGTATCGAAAACGGCAACTTATATTTTTCTGCGAATGTTTTATTTGCCGCCGGAGTTGTATGGTTCGTGCTGTTTACAGCAAACCACACAACGTTTTTGTCCTTGTACTTTTCCGCAAGCTGGATCATCGTGTTTTTTGTCTCATGATGGTATCGAGAGAAGGGGCATTCCATATTGAACCATTCCAGCACGACGATTTTTCCACTGTAGTCGGAAAGGTTTACTGTTTTGCCGTCAAAGCTGTTTAGCTCAAAGCCGGGCGCTCTTTTGCCTGAGCTTTGAGTATCTCCGGATGGCCGCTGCCTTTGCGGCCTGTCCAATCTTTCAGGGCTTGGCTGTGATTGCGGTGGTCGTTCCGGTCCCCTTAGTTTCGCAAGCTGCTGTTCGATCGCTCTTATTACTGAAAATCTTTCTCGGGCTGCTTTAGCATTTTTTTCTCTTAGCTTAGAACGTTGTTCTTCAGAGAGATCTCGCAATCGTCCCGGTTCTTCAACTTCTATACTTAGTACTGCTGCTTTCAGTTTAGCAACCTGATTTTCAATTTCGCTGATTGCTTTGAGCTGCTGCTCTCGAGATAAGCTGATAGGTCCGCCAAATCTTTGCTGCATTTCGGCCTGGTACCCCTTTCGTTCCTCATCGGACATATTCTGAAATCTTTCTCTTCTTTTCTGCATTTCTGCTATGAACTTTTCTCTTTCGGCCTCAGACATATTCTGCAATCTTTGCCTCATATTCTCTTGCTGTTGCAGTACCCTTTGGCCTGGTGTTTCTTCGTTCTGGGTGAAAGCGCCCCGGGCAACCGTAAGAACCGTGATGAGTAAAATCAGGTACTTTTTCATAATATTAGCCTCCAAAATAGGTTAGATTGTTTGTTTTTTCATAGCTCCTATCGGCATTTTTATTCTTAATCGTTGGTATATACACTCTATGCATCAATTTTGTTCTTTGAAGCAATTGGGTTTGAATTGGGTTTGTTTTTGGCTTTATTGGCTTTGAATTGGGTTTGTTTTGGCTTAAATTGGCTTTGAATTGGGTTTGAATTGGCTTTGTTTTTTGGCCTGAGTCAGCGGACAAAATCATGTAAATGCCTGTCCTGTCTAAAGTTGTGTTCATTTTATCATTTCTGAAATTGGGTTTGTTTTGCATAAAAAGCTTATAAATTCGTACGTAAGAATTCGTAGAATTTATA
>JACNGQ010000347.1 GCA_014384025.1 Planctomycetota bacterium
AGAAGAATTCTATTGTAGTTTTTATTGCGCTGGTCATGGTATTCGGCTTTACAGCTACGGCAATGGCCGAAGTAACCCTGCACGGCAGCGCCCGGTTCTTTACTTACTCTGTCGACAGTGACAAAGAGTGGACCGGTACCGCCTATGATGACACAGATACGCTGTGGGCAATGGGCGCCCTTTCTCGCTTTGGCGCCAAGTTCAGCGCAGGCGATGTCGGCGGCATGTGGGAGATGGATGCCAGGAATAGTGGTACTTACCCATGGGGATCTGGTGGTTATAATGGTCTAGTTTCAGACACATCCGGCCTTGGCTCTCTCAGAATGAGGCACCTCTACGGCACCTGGAACTTCGGTGGCGGCCAGCTTCTCATTGGCCAAACCTGGCCGGTGGCCAACGTGTTTACCACAAATTTGAATTATACCACCAACGGTTTGCAGTTCTGGGGCGGAGTTGGAGCTCTAAGTGCCCGCACCACCCAGATCCGTCTGACCTTCGGCGATTTTATGGTCGGCTTATTGACTCCCTATACAACTGGTGGGGGAGTAACAGGGTATGCTACTGATTATGATGTAACGCTTCCCAAGGTAGAGCTGCGCTACGACCTGAAAATGCAGATGGCCAACATCGCCTTTATCGCCGGCTACCAGACTTATGAAGCAGTAAACGCCACGGATGTGAGTAAAGATATTGACGCTTATACGCTGGCGATAGCACCCCAGTTCAATTTCGGCCCGGCCTATTTGAACCTGTGCCTCAGCTATAATCAAAACCCCGGCAACTACGGTCTTAGCCCCGCATCTAGTTTAACTTACGATAGTGCTTATCTCAGCGGAACTGAAGTGGAAGATATGAAGGGCTATGGCGCTGAGGTTGCCCTCGGATACAAAGTTTCCGATATGGTAACCTTAGAGGCCGGCTACAGCAAGGCGTCTTATGATGGGAATGTGGCTGGAGGCGATCGCGAAGACGAGTCTCAATCTTACTATGCTCAGGTCAAGCTTACCATGGCTCCCGGTGTCTTTATCGTTCCTGAATTTGCCGTCTTTGATAAAGAAGACAAAAAAGCAGGTGGTGGCGCCGCGGCAACAGAGGATGGCAAGCAGACCGTATTCGGTATCTGGTGGTGCATTAACTTCAAGTAAGCCTGTTTTAGCAGGTTAACTTATAACCCAAAAACCAAAAAAACCCGGGGCAAATGCTCCGGGTTTTTTTATGTCCATTAGAAGTTCAAGGTTCTGAAGTTCAGGGTTAAACAGCCTTTAGGGGGGCCGACATACGTCAGTGCTTCGCGGCGGAGAGCAGGCCGGTCAAGAAAATCACGGAAACACGGGAAAATAGGCATAGACATTGTTAAATGAAGTATTGATGTTCCGTCCAGTTATTACTATTATTATATGTACGTTGAAAGAAAATTTAATAAGGAGATTAAACATGAACATAAATGAAATTGAGAGCAGGATTAAAAAACTGCCGGATCATCTTATTTCTGAAGTACTTAACTATATTGAATTCTTAACAAATAAATGTGAGAGAAAAGCAATGACCAAGAAGGAAAAGCAAGACAAGTTCAAGTTTGACTGGGAAGGCGGACTATCGGAATTAAAAGATCAATATACTGCGGTTGAATTACAACATAAAGCATCGGAGTGGCGTTAACGAATGACCAATATACAAAACTATTATTATAAAGTCAGGCCGCTGTAATTGTCAGTGGCTGTAAATGTGATATTGGAATGGTTTCAATGAGTGACGGCGTATATGCTGAAAGATATAAAATATCGCTCACCGGCGGACGATGGAGAATATCAAGCACAATTTCTCTGAGTTCATCTGATAGTTTAGACAACCCAGCAAGGGGGAAACTTCGTGGCCCAATATCGGTTTTTTGCGCCAAGAGAGAATACTCAAAAAATGTCAAACCTACCGCACGACGTTCACTTTTGTTTATGCGCAATAATATATGTTCATTCAATTCAATCCCAGTTGCTTTCTCTCCAGGTCTAAATGACACGTAAAGTGTGTCACTTATCTCGTCATAGTTAAAATTTATTTTTGTCATAATTTTATCCTCTTTCTTTTTGATATGCTGTAACGATATAATTGTTTGGAACAAGATTGCCCATCCCGTCTTCAATAAATCTGAAGAGGACAATAACTACGATATGTGTATTATCACCCGCTAATCCATCAAACGCTTTTATATATCGATATTTTTGAGGATTAAGCGCATCTTGCTTGCGTTTACCTGAATGAATTGTCTGTTTAAGCTGTTCTTCACAATCTATCATTTCAGGGTGATTAGTTTTTTCAATAATATGCTCCCAACGTTCATGTGTCAAATAAATCTCATTGTCATAACGGTCACATACTAAAAAACGTTTACTTGAAGCCATATAATGCACCTGCTAAATTCGTAAATGCTCGGCAAATCACCTAATATCCATTGACCAATGACAACTGACGAGTGGCGACTGACCAACAGCTATTCCAGCTCATAGGCAATCACCGTGCTTTTCGGCTCTGTCGTCGCCACGTCGCCGCTGCGGATGACCAGGGCGGCGACCAGTTCATCTTTGCCGTCATTGTCAAAATCTCCCACGGCAAAATCACTGTAGTAGCCTGACAGTTGGCGGGTTCGCCAGTGGACCGCCAGCCCGACGCCGTCCCAAACACGGATCTCGATGTTGCCTTGGGTGAATTTACGGTATGAAAGCAGCTCACTGAGCCGCTCGTTTTTTAAGGTGATCACTTCGTTTTTACCGTCCCGGTTGATATCCCGGATAACGATGCGCACGGGATAGTATCCTCGCTTTTCGTCGTCCGCCGAACCGCCGCTTGAGATCACATAATATTCCGTGCCTCCTCCGGAATGATGCCCTTCTTTCCATATTTCATTGCCGGTCAAATCGTACAGCCGTAAATAGTCTTCGGGGTCGAATGCAACCATGACTTCCGATCCGTCATTCATGGCATTACCAACGGCAAGACCCATAACCTGGGCACGCCAGTCTCGCAAGTGAACCGGATTCGTCGGCTCATAGCCGGATTTTTCCCAAGCCATTTCAAAGATTTTACCCCAAAACGGACCTTTAATCGATTCTTTTTCTCCCAGCAAAATCGTGCCGCGCGAGGGGCTCTCGACCACCCGGTAGCACCAGGAATCGTTCTTGACAATTTCAACATAGGTCTGTCCGTTAAACTCGAGCACAAATGAATTGACAAGGTTTCGGTGGGGATTCAGGCTGCTGACGAAAATTTCAGGATAGCCGTTGCCGTTGATATCGGCCACATCAACACCGATAAAATTGTCCCCCCGGTGTTCGGCGATCGTGTTTATTTTGAAAAAGCGCTTTTGTTCAAAGCGATAGATCTCCACTGTGTCGGAAGTAAGAATAATCGTCTCTTGTTTGCCGTCAAGGTCCACATCGCCGATGGCAATGCCGCTGATACGCTCCTTGAAGCTTTGGCTTTTCCAGAATTTTGTCGATGAACTGCGGGCTTCCTGGGTCGCCATAAACGCCGAACCTGGCGAGGCTCGTTGCGCTTCTTCCTCGTCCATGCCGCCAAATCCTTCGGCAAACAGCCTTTCCGGGTGGGCCCGCAAATCGGTTTGTTCCTGCGCGGGCTGGGACGGAGCATAAACCTGTCGGGCCGGCATGACGCGCCCGAATATCTTATCGTTAATGTCGGTTGCAAAAAGATTGATGTCGGGAATCACCTGGTCCATTTGCTGACTCTGGTTGAAAAAGGTCAGCGGCGGTTTGCTCCCGGAGATATCGACCATTTTGGCATCGATGCTGACGCTGTTTCCGAAAACCGTGAGACTCCCGAAAAGAACATAATCGACCCCCAGTCGGGTACCGATTTCGCGTGCGCTGCCTTCGGTAATCGGGGAGGCAACCGTTTCAAGCACCTTGGCGGTTTCTTCACGGCTCAACACGGTTACCTTGTCTTCCCATGAAAGACGGGAGGCAAGCATATCGACGATACCGTTTCTTAAAAACGACAAATCCTTTTCCGCATTGATCTTAAAGGGCAAAACAGCTACCCGCTGGGGTTTGGCGGCTGCAAGTCCCGGCCTGCCGATGATGACAGCAAATAGTGCAAGACTAAAAAACATCAGCCTTATTATTTTACAACACGTTGTTTTCAAAAAAATTCCTCCTTATGATAGTCTATTGTTATTCGTGGTGATATTAGCATAGCCACAAAGGCACAAAGACACCAAGATTATAATATGATTCTTTTAATGCCATTTTTAAAAAGCGGCACATTAAAATTGATAAGAAAACCAAGACGTTTACCGGTCAATTTTAGATAACTGAGTATTTGAGCTTCCCATACAGGATTCATCTCATCAACAGCCTTCAGTTCACAAATAACAAGCTCTTCCACCAGAACATCTAACCGTAGCCCCTCATTAAACGTTATCCCATCATATACAATAGGAACATCAACTTGTCTTTGATGTTTCAACCTTCGTTTGGATAGTTCATGACAGAAACAAACTTCATAAACTTTTTCAAGCAAACCCGGTCCTAATATC
>JACNGQ010000396.1 GCA_014384025.1 Planctomycetota bacterium
ACGGGGTTGTCGAAAGCTGCGGCGTGCTTCTGAAGACAGCCGGTCAGGAAGCGTTTGAACTTCCCCGAGGCCTCGGCGCGCGACATCACGCCGCGGCAGGGATCACTGCTGTCACCAGAGCCACCGCTGTGACGGTAAGCGAGTCCACAGGCAACGTCATGGTTTTCAGGGGAGGCAAGGCGATTCTGGAGGTGGAGAAGATCAGGTTGGGTGGAACTCTTGCGCGTGGAACGGATCTGCGACAAGAGTAGCGGCGGATCGTGCCCTATATCAGGTCAAGAGAAGCGGCAAGAACCGGGTTGGAATTCGCTTGCGCTTTTGCGCTCGCAAATCGGATCATTCGCATTAAATACATTTCACAAATCTGCTTGAGTGTCATATTACTGTTAATTGATTTTTGGGATTGAGAGGGATTTCAGATTTCAGATCCGTTGGCTTGCTTTTTTAGACGTGTACAAATGTTATGTCGTGTTCCAGAATTAGAAAACCGCATGGGCTAAAGCTCATCCTACAGCTGCCTTATAGGCAGGTAGATAAGAACAGAAGTCCCGTGAGGGACGTAGTAAATAAAAAAAGTGCCGAACCGCAGGTAGAAATGCGATTAGCAAATCCGGGTAAACACATGGGATTGCCCCTACTTTTTGATTAATTATGGGACGATAGTGTTCTATCAAAAGAGATTGACTCGGCAGGTCTTTATATGTTAGAATATGTACAGCCAATAAGCTATAGCGGCTAAATCGTACCAGTGGCTTAAAAAGGATGTGAGGACGGGAGAAGGGATGAGCTTAATGCTCCGATTTATTAGAATCTTATTGTACAGCTTGATTTTGAGTATAGCATTGCCTGGTTTGGTAGAGGCTGAAGGCATGCTGTCTCTGGTAATCAACGAATTCATGGCGTCTAATAACAGTTCTGCTCGTGATCCACAGGGCCAGTATGAGGACTGGATAGAAATCTATAACTTTGGCTCAAGGATTATCGATATCGGGGGTTTTTACCTGACGGACAATTTATCTATTCCTACACAATGGCGGATTCCTGATGGTATTCCAACGCTAACTACTATACCTGCGTTTGGCTATTTATTAATATGGGCCGACAATGATACCGCATATTCCGGACTCCATGCCAATTTCAAACTCGATGCAGGTGGTGAGCAGATTGCACTGTTCGATTCCGATGGCATTACGTTAATTGACGAAGTTGTTTTTGGCCAGCAGACTGCCGATCTCTCATCCGGACGCTACCCCAACGCCAGTGACAACTGGCAGTTTTTGGATTCGCCCAGTCCGGGAGGTCGAAATATTAGTTCGTATTCAGGCCAGGTTGCCGATTTGAAATTCAGCCACAAACGTGGTTTTTACGAAACTCCTTTTTCTGTTACAATCGCCACCGAGACCAAAGGTGCCGTAATATACTATACCCTCGACGGCAGCGAGCCGTATGACACTATAGGTGATAAGCGGTTCCCAAGAGCTTTCGTTTATAGCGGTCCTGTCCCCATCAATACTACTACGTCTTTACGGGCGATAGCTGTTAAGCCCGGTTTCAAATCCACAAATATAGATACCCAGACATATATCTTCCTTGATGATGTTATTCGGCAACCTGCCCGTCCGGCCGGTTTTCCTACTAACTGGGGTCATGCCGGCTCCGGCGATTTTGAGATGGATCCGCAGGTTGTCAATAATTCACTCTATCGAAATACAATAAAGGACGACCTCATATCCGTACCGACGTTCTTGCTTGTGATGGATATAGATGACTGGTTCGGCAGTAAAGGTATTTATATCAACGAGTCCCAGGATGGTACTGAGCGAGTAGCTTCATTTGAGTATATTGATCCGAATAGCGGGGATGAATTTCAGAGTAACTGTGCAATAGCAATGCAGGGTGGGGTCAGTGGCGGAGGCACAAGCCTTAACAGGTGGAAGACAGACAAGCTTTCGATGCGTCCAAGATTCAAAACCCATACGGACGATGGAACTCCGACAGGCGGGCCGCCACAGCTTAATTACCGGTTCTTTTCGGATTCACCCACCGATCGTTTTGACACTATCGTATTCGATGCCGTGCTGAACCACTCGTGGCTGCACCCCGGCAGCGACCAGCGGAACACGGTTAAATATATACAGGACCAGTATGTCGCCGACCTCCACAATGTTATGGGGGGGCATTCACCGAATGGCTCTTATGCGCACGTCTATATTAACAAGCTGTACTGGGGGATGTATTACGTCCATGAAAGACCTGATGATTCATGGGCGGCAGAGACGTTTGGCGGTGACAAGGAAGAGTATGATGCGATCAAGCATAGTTCAGGCGGTGTTGTCAATAGCGGAATTGGCGGCAACGCCAGCGCGAATTATAATTCTATGGTCAGCGCTGCGAATGCCGTGCAATCCGACCCCGCCAATAAGGCCAAGTACGAGGCACTATCTCAGAAGCTGGACATCGATGACTTTATCACCTATCTGCTGGCCAACTGGTTCTGTGGAAACCACGACTGGCCCCAGAAGAACTGGTATGCTACACATCACAATCATCCGGACGGTCGGTGGCGCTTCCACTCCTGGGATGCCGAGCATACAGTTGAAGGAGGTAACGATGTAGGCAAAAGCCCGAACGATATTCATAACAAGCTTAAGGGTAATGCTGAATATCGCTTGCGCTTTGTGGACCATATACACCGTTACTTCTTTAATGATGGTGTGCTGTCATACCCGAATACTGCAAATATGTACCGCAGGCGAATGACCGAGATTGGCCGGGCTATCGTTGGTGAGTCGGCGCGATGGGGAGATAACCGGCAATCCACACCATACACACGTGAGGACTGGATGGACTTCCAAAACAATAATGTGCTGAGCAGTTTTTTTCCGGGCCGCTCGGCAACCGTGCTGGGCTGGCTGAAAAACGCCGGGCTATATCCCAACGTTGCTGCGCCGGTATTTCATATCAATGGCTCGTATAAATATGGTGGATTGATTACGCCGAGCAGCCGATTTTCTATGACTTCCACTAACGGCACAATCTATTATACCGTTGACGGCAGCGACCCACACTTGCCGCAAATATCACCGGATAATAGTATCAGTACAATCCTTGTTACTGAAAATGCGGCTAAAAGGGCATTGGTTCCAACCAGCAATATCAGCAGCAATTGGAGAGGCAGTGGTGTTTTCAATGACTCGGCCTGGAGATTCAGCACTGGTAATCCCGGCGGTGTCGGTTACGAAAGAAGCTCAGGTTATCAAAATCTCATCAAACTTGACCTCGAAGACCAGATGTATAGAAACAATTCCACCTGTTATATCCGTATTCCGTTTATCTTTAATGACAATTCGGATGATTTTGACTTTATGACGCTGAACATTCGTTACGACGATGGCTTTATCGCCTACATTAATGGTGTCGAGGTTACCAGACGTAATTTTACAGGCACGCCGACCTGGAACTCAAGCGCCAACAGCAGTCGTTCTGACTCTTTGGCCGTTGACTTCGAGGATATCGACGTCTCTGCTTATCTAAACTCGCTGCAGGCAGGTTTCAATATTTTAGCCATCCACGGCTTGAATACATCCACAACCAGCTCTGACTTTCTTATCTTGCCTGAACTGGTTGTCGGCAAAAGGAATTCTCCCGTCGATGGTGGTACTTCACCCGGTGTGCTCCAATATACCGGGACAATTACACTGAACAATAGTACCCACATAAAAGCCCGCGTATTGAGTGGCGGTACCTGGAGCGCCCTCAACGAGGCGACCTTCGCCATAGACCCAGTAATGGAAAACCTTCGTATCACGGAGATTATGTATAATCCTGCCGATCCGAACACCGAGTACGTTGAGCTTCAGAATGTCGGGGCCGGAACAATTAATCTGAATCTGGTTAAGTTCACAAACGGTATTGATTTTACCTTCCCTAATCTGGGGCTTGTACCCAACGAATATGTTGTAATCGTTCAGGACCGTCAGGCTTTTGAAACAAGATACGGCACAGCCTTTAATATAGCAGGTCAATACTCCGGCAGATTAAATGACGCGGGTGAGCGAATAAAACTTGAAGATGCTATTGGTCAGGTGATTCTGGACTTCGACTACAAGGACGGCTGGCGCTCGATTACCGATGGAGATGGTTTCTCTTTGACTGTGATAGACCCTGCCAACACCGAACCATACGACTGGAATGAGAAGGACTCATGGCGAGCCAGTGCATATCTCAGCGGTTCGCCGGGTGAAGATGACAGTGGTATTGTCCCCGAACCGGGTGCGGTGGTTATTAACGAGGTGCTGGCTCATTCACACGCTGATGCTGCGGACTGGATAGAGCTGCATAATACTACGGGCACTGCTATTGACATTGGCGGCTGGTTCCTCAGCGACAGCAGTTCTGATCTTATGAAATACCGGATTGCCACTGGGACAGTAATTGTTCCGGATGGTTATATTGTTTTCTACGAAGACCAGCATTTTAATAATCCGTCTGCCCCGGGTGCTTATCAACCTTTTGCCCTGAGCGAAAACGGTGAACAGTTGTATCTA
>JACNGQ010000060.1 GCA_014384025.1 Planctomycetota bacterium
CGAATAATCCTTGTCAAATGTAAATGCAGTTTAAAAACAGGAGCCTAAAATGTTATAATTTTATCGTGTATTTGAAATTTAAGAATTTCCAACGATAAAGCCAATCACGGTCATCAATGAAAGGGACATAAATATGAATGAGCAAGAAAATAAGCGTATGAGTCGTCGAAGTTTTATGTCGGGTATTGGGGCGGCCGCTATGTCTTTTACGATTGTCAAACCCGGCAGTGTAAGCGGTACCGGGGCCAACGCCCGTATTGAGGCCGGTTGCATCGGTATGGGTAGTCGGGGCAAGATGATTGCCGGAATGTTGGAAAAGCACGGGGGATATCAAATCACTGCTGTAGCGGATTATTTCGCCAACGTTGCTGATACCGCGGGAGAACAGCTTAAAGTCTCTAAAGCACGCCGGTTTTCAGGATTATCCGGCTATCAAAAGCTTATCGATAGTAAAGTGGATGCAGTATTTCTGGAAACTCCGCCTTACTGCTTTCCTGAGCATGTTGAAGCGGCAGTGAAAGCCGGCTGCCACGTGTATATCGCAAAGCCGCTGGCATGTGATGTGCCCGGGTGCCTAAAGATAGCCGGGATGGCTCAAAAAGCTAAGGCAAATAAAAAGGTCTTCCTAGTGGATTTTCAAACCCGCACGGACCCATTTTATATTGAAGGCATAAAACGAGTGCAAGAAGGCGTGATTGGCAAAGTAGGATTGTTAAGCTCGGAATATAATGATGAGAGTTTCAGCGACCCGCCAAAGACCGCTAACATTGAAAGTCGTCTCCAGCATCTGATATGGGTCAATGACAACGAGCTGGGCGGCAGCTATCTTGTAAATGCAGGTATCCATGCGATTGATGTTGCATTGTGGATTGCCGGCCAAAAGCCCCTCAGTGCAATGGGCAGTTCCCGCATTGTGCGACGACAGCCGCACGGGGACTCTCATGATGTCTATTCGGTTACGTTTGAGTTTGCAGACGGGCTTATTCTGAACCACCGGGGAGAGCATTTGAAGAATCGCTTCGAGTTTCGCTGTGATTGTTTTGCTCAGGGCCGGGATGGCTATCTCGAAACCGGCTATACGGGACGCGTCCGGATACTCGGCAATATAGGCGGATACCGTGGAGGCGAGGTGGTAAACCTCTACCCCAGCGGAGCCGAGCGAAATATTGATACCTTCCACAAATGTGTCTCGAACGGCATATATGAGAATCCTACGGTCGAACCAAGTGTAAACTCCACTCTATCAGCCATTCTTGGACGGGAAGCAGCAGAAAGAAACACCAAACTTACATGGGATGAGGTAATCCGAGAAAATAAAAGACTCGAAGTGGATTTCACCGGATTAAAAGCCTGAGTGAAAAAAGTTGAAATCTAAAGCTATTTACCTGACTGCAATTCACGAGCAGTTCTTTGGACATTCGACCATACACGCAGAAAGTTCTCGGAACAAATCTTCTTTATATCCGCTTCAGTATAACCCTTCTTCAAAAGCTCATAGATAAGGTTAGGATAGCAGGAAACATCTTTCAAGCCGACAGGAAGCTCACCTCCAACACCATCGAAATCGGACCCCAAACCGACATGCTCAATTCCAACCAGCTTCACAACGTGATCAATATTGGCAACAACATCTGTAATATCAGCATCACTGTATGGATTTTCTTTCGCATATTTTTTGAAGTACTCATCTTTTGCTTCGCCTTGAAGATTATTAGCTTCAATATATTTCAATACATTCTTTCTGCGGAGTTTATATTCCCTGTTGACTTTCTCACTAACGAACATAGAACCAAAATTGATTTGAATTATTCCTCCCTTTTCAGCCAAAAGTTTTATCATTTCATCGTCCATATTACGTTCCCAGCCGGGGGTAAAATAGCGACAGGACGAATGCGTAGCTGCTACAGGCGCTTTTGAAAACTCTATTATCTGGTAGAATGTTTTATCTGAAACGTGTGAAACATCTATTAACATCCCCAAGCGATTCATTGCAGATACAACTTCAGTACCAAAAGGACTCAGGCCATTCCATTTGCGCTGCTCATCAAAAGATGAATCGCAAATATGATTGCACTTCGAATGCACAAGGGTGATATAACGGATGCCGCGATTATAAAAGTGTTTTAAGTTGTCAAGATTGCCTTCAATCGGTGAACCGTTTTCCATTCCCATAACAATAGATATTTTATTTTCACCGAACTGCTCTTTCACATCTGCCACCGACCCGGCCATAACAAACTTATCAGGCCAGGTTTGAGCAAAGCCTTCTGTTAAACCAATTATTTTTTCCGCAAAAGCCTTAGCTCCGCCTTTGTCTTCGTATTCAGGGGGGACATATACAGCCATAAAGACCACATCAAGCCCTCCCTGCCGCGCTCTTGGATAGTCAAATTCCCCTTCTTTAGTTCTCTGTGAAATATCCTCCATCTTTTTGATAAGACGATAGGGTACATCCTGGTGAGTATCAACAATCATATATTTCTGAGCAATTTCGTTAGCCTTTATCTTCATCTGGGCATCCGTTAAAGTGTTAGCATGTTTTTGGCAACCGACTACTAAAAGCGTCATCACAACAATTATAATCCAGGAAATTATATTTATGCTCTTGTTCATAATTTATCGGCCGTATAAATAACTATCTTTTGCAACATCTTCTTTGATACTAACATTATTAATCTAATCGCTATATTACTTTTCCGATAATACCTTCTGCATTGCCTCCATTGAGGACAGATAAATTCCGTTGGAATAGTTGGTCAAAATTTGCATAGCCGCAGTTTTATCTTTTGCATATAGCCGGCGAGCAGCCTCTTCGATGGTATTTTGCACAGCTAAAGCGTCATTCTCGATTTCTACCGCGAGAGCTTTAACCGCAGAGATTGTATCAACAGAAGTATCAGAAAGCTTGTTACGAAAGTTAGAGAACATCCAAAAAGCTTTAAGCGGGTCAGTCTGAAAAGGGCAATTGAGCTTTTCATCAAAGAAAGCCTTCGACGGTCTTTGTGATTCCAGGGAGAAGCCTGCGGGAAATTCAGAAATTCCAAAATGATAAGGAATATAAAACGAAGTCCGAGGAGAAGAAAGGCACATCCAGTAAACTAAACCGATATCCAGAGGCTTATCCTTTCGCAACTGGGCAACGAAACTGGTCTGGGTGCCATCGCTGCAAATGGGAGTGCCGCTTTCCTGTGGACTCCTTTGCGGTGATGAAGCTTCAATTACTGTTCCCTTATAATCATGGCGTAGAATCTGCATAATATCAGCGACATTTACCTTGCGTTTTGGTACTACTGAAAAGGGCAGCTTTGGGCCAATCTTGATGGCTTTGTCAGCAACATATTTGAAGCCGCTCCACTGCCTGCCAAAGTTGGAATAATTCGAAGCGGAATTAGGGTTCGAATAAACGGCAGCGAAATCAAACGGCCCATCCTTCTTCGGATTATACCAACCCCTCGAAACGGCATATTTGATGATATCTTTCGATGCCAGGAAGTTGCTCTTATCAGAAAGATCAACCCGGCGTATCGTATAGGTATTGGCCACCATAGCAACCTCATTGTCACTTACCCGCTTAGCCATCCAGTGCTTGCCGTTGACGACACAGAAAAGCCATCCGTCATCCGGATCAGAGATAATATATGTCCGGCCGGAGTCAATGTAACCGAATCGCTCCACCAGCTTTCCAGCTAAGAGGACACCTTCACGTGCAGTTTTAGCCCGCTGGGCAACTAATTGCCTCAACATATAGCCTATTCCGCCATCAGTAATTTGCGGCTTATCTTCCCGTGACGGGCAATTGTCCGATGTGATACAGACACCCCATTCATTGAGATAGCTGTCGGAGAAAAGCATACCCGGCATTTCCGACCAGATATAAGCCCATGTTTGCCTGGCTTGAGCCAATTGGCCACCGTTGCGAAGCCTCACTGTTTCTCCGGATGGATATTTTTTACGCGGGATTTTGTGATGATTCACAATTTGAGGGGGCCCATCATCTTCATTGTGAGCCATAATCACACATCCATCGATCGAAGCCTTTTTACCCACTACTATGGAATAACATCCCTCACATCTTGCTGCGAATATTGTAAAACAGAATGCAAATACGGCAGTAACGAAAAATAATCTGACAACTGTTTTCTTTACAAACATATTGATTTCCCTGTCAAAATAGCTGATTACTTTATTTACTTTCACTTGAAGCCACTACCACAGCGCAGGAGGCATCACCTGTAACGTTTACCACGCTGCGGCACATATCCAATATCCGCTCCACACCCATGATGAGGGCTATACCTTCCAACGGGACCCCGATACTTTTGAGTACGATTGCCAAAGTAATTACTCCCGCCGCCGGTGTTCCTGCAGTACCAATGGAAGCCAGCACGGCGGTAAGGACTATGGTCAGTTGTTGCATCGGATTCAGACTCATGCCATATACCTGGGCAATAAACACGGTAGATACTCCCTGGTAAAGGGCTGTACCATCCATATTTATTGTAGCTCCCAACGGCAGTGCAAAGCTGACAATTTGCCCGGGGACACCTAATTTTTTCTCGGCACATTCCATGGTTACAGGTAAAGTGGCCGAACTCGATGCAGAGCTAAAGGCAATTAACTGGGCCGGACGAATACCTTTGAAAAATGTTCTTACTTTTTGTTTGCTGAATATCTTTATGGCTAAAGAGTAAACAATTGCAACATGAAGAACAAGCCCCACTACAACTACCAGGGAATACTTAATAAGAACAAAAAGAACATCCAGTCCAAAATCCGCAACAACCGACGATATCAGTGCAAATACTCCGTAAGGAGCAAGCTTCATAATAATATGCACCATTTTAATTACTACTTCATTAACACCCTCAAAGAAATCTATTACGGGGCGGCCTCGTTCGGATGGAATTAAACCAAGGCAAATCCCTGTCATCAACGCAAAGAAAATAATCTGCAGCATTCTGCCTTCAACAAACGCCCTGATCGGATTTGTTGGAATAATATTCAAAAGAATGTCGGTGATTGTTGGTTTTTTAAGGTCTGTATCAATCGGTGCAACTGATTCTGTTCCACTGCTTTGAATCAGCTTTGTCCGCGTCTGCTCTGAAAGACCCGCCCCGGGCCTTAAAGTATTCGCCAGGAGTAAACCGATACAAATAGCAATGACTGTCGTACACAGATAATAAGCCATGGTCTTGGCGCCAATGCGGCCTAACTTTCGAATGTCGTTAAGACTGGACGTACCCACTAATAGAGAAGCAAAGACAAGAGGTACGACAACCATACTAATCAATTTAATAAATGCCAGGCCAATAGGTTTTATATAGCTGAATACAAAATCAGAAAATTCCCATTGATTGGCGAGCATACCAAAAAGCACTCCTGCCAACAATCCAATCAAAACCCTGGTGTATAATTGAAATTTGAGCAATTTCATTGGTAATAGCTGTCATACAAGTTTCAAGTTTAAGAAGATAATAATAAAGAAAAAACCACAAGTCAAAGGAGAACACTCTTAATTCGAGGTTCTGTTTGTTAGATAGACGCCGGAGATTACCAATGCCGTCCCGACTACAAGTGAGATGGTGATTGGCTCCTGCAGGATAAGAAAAGCGCAAAGAATAGCAAAGACAGGGACGAAATTTATAAACAAACCGGTTTTCGTCGGGCCAAGACGCTGCACGCCCTGATAATACCATACAAATCCGATGACAGTTGCAAAAATACCCAAATAACAAAGACATGACCAGTCAAGCATTGATTGATTCCTGATATTTTGGAATAATCCTTCAAAGCAGGCGGGAACAAACAAAGCGACAGCCCCGACTATGGCCGAATATGACACCGAAGCAAGTGGAGAAAGATTTCTCATAACAGTCTTACCTATAAGGGAATAAGTGACCCAGCTTAGGACACAACAAAAAATGTAAAGTTCCCCTCGGCCCAGACCTGTCTCGAATATCAGGTTTATATTTCCTTTTGATATTACTACTATTGCACCGCATATAGAAATGGTAATTCCAAGGCCCTTGATAAGATTGATTTTCTCTTTTAAGAAAATAGCCGAGAAGATTGTTATGAATACCGGGCACGTTGCAATTATAAGTGAAGCCCTGGACGCCTCAATTATTTTGAGTCCTTTGAAGAACATAACGTTGTAGATGAATATACCCGTCATCCCCAACAGAATAACAGGTATGATTTGAAATTTCTTCAGTGCAGGCAGCTTACCTTCAACTTTCCATGTCAATAATATGAGAAATATCGAGGCAATCGCAAATCTTTGGAATGCTATTGAGAAAGGCCCCACGTTTTGAGAAACAACCTTGCCCGCAACAAAAGCGCCTCCCCAGAACAGTGTAGTAAATAATAGCTTTACATAAATCTTCATATGAAGAACAACATTTCATTTCCGGCTACTGTTCATTTAGGGTGTTTTTGCCATATAAATTATTGAGGAATATAAAAATATTGTAGAGGCGGTTTCGAGTTAATCCATCACTTTCGGCAAGTCATATCAGCTTCTCCACGGACGAGTTCTCCTGACCTTGGCCATTACCGTTTTCGCAATACCCGCATCCTCGGCTATCTCAAAATCAAACATTCCCGCCAGGACATGGTCGGCACCGTTCTCAAAGGCGTATTGGAAAGCATTTTTGGGTGGTATGGCGCCGGCAGCCATAACCTTGAAAGCTATCCAGGGTTTCTCTACGGTCTTCATAAAATCGGAAACTTTCTCAGGATTGTTGCACCAGTAACCCGGCACTTCAGCAATTACTTCCGACAGTTCATTAGGCTTCGGTGCAGTGGGATAGTTGTGATGGTGGAATGTTTTGATATAAAAGTCAGCTTTGATTTGATTCTTCTCGCATTCCATAATCACCTTTAGATCGTGCGCCCCAACACCTGAAGGTATTCCCTGGTCTTTGGCAATTTCCACCGCTTTCGCTATCAGGTCAACTCTTCCTTCAGCAACAAGGCTGTCCCCCCGGACACCCCAGAGATAAATAGCATCGGTTCCCTCATCTGCAAGCATGCGAACCTGTTCTCCATAGGCTTCCAATTGCCCCTCGATGGGAGCCGTAGGACATATAATCCATTTTATCTTCCCGCCCTTTTGATGACGGTATTTCTTCAGTGTGCTCATAATTCCTGGCGCAGTATGTATGACGAGCGTATCGATGCCGTTGGCTTCGGCGATTGCCATAGTTTCATGTATTTTCTCCTCCGTGTTATAATGCGCCGTCAGATTATATACATATTTCAGGTCGCGGCTGTGGGTAAAGTGCGTAAGCAGATTGCCTCCTAACAAGAGACGGCTTACACTAAGCTCGCCGATTTTTCCCTTGGGTAAATCGGCCGCGGGTACAGGCCTGTTCATAGATTGTTTTGACGTGCCCTGTGCAAGTGTCCTGCCTGAATCCATTTGCAGTGATAATGCACCTCCGGCGGAAGTTAAGAGTGACTTCTTAATAAACCTTCGACGATTAAGCCATGATTTCATGGTAATCCTCCATTAATCTAATTATTCTCAAAATAACTATTACAGTTATTATACCCTTTTGAGCATTTATTTCAAACCTAAGATTAATTTGGAAAACTTAATTTGTCCAAAGGGTCGGTTCCGCGTTTGCTTTCTTCTTTATCGCTATAGCCGTCGTTGTCATCATCAAGGTCGCTATTATCACCCACTCCATCGCCATCGGTGTCCCGCCATTCTTTCGGGTCCAGCGGAAAGACATCCCAGGGAACAGATTTCGCCCTGTCAACTCCGTCACCGTCTATATCCAATTCCTCATGATCGGGGATGCCGTTTTTATTCCAATCATCGGCAATACCATCGCCGTCATCGTCGGCATCAAGATTGTCGCCAATCCAGTCTCCGTCTTTGTCCCGCCACTCCTGTGGTTCCAATGGAAAGGCATCTTCCTTATCAGGCACACCATCTTCATCATCGTCCGCATCGAGATTGTTAGGCCTGCCGTCCTTGTCAATATCAGGAGGTCCGGCCTGAGTAACAAGAAATGCAATATCCACAGTAAACTCCGGAACTTCAAAGCTACTGGCTCCCGCCGATACATCAACCGTTTTAAGAATCGCTGCGTTCTCAGGACAGTACCAGTATCCTCTGGCAGCGGCCGGAATATCAAGAGTAATTCTGAGACCTTTGAGCGGCTTAGTATGGTCGCTGAAGTGATGCAGATAAACGCCGGCACACTTTTTCGAAGCCAGGCCATAAGCACGAACAGCCTCCGGCTGTGAGACTTTCACATCAATCATACGAACATCTTTATCGAGGTAATATGCAAAATCCTGCATTGCCCTAACATATTCCCTCTCCTTCGGTCCAAGCCAGATATTCATGAAGTGACCGTCTCTGGCGTAACTGGTGTTCCAGAAAATAAAGATAATCTCATTGAATAAAGCCGTCCAGTTTCGGATGCGCATTCGCAGTGCCGAGCGGTCATCCCATACACCGCCAACACCCGGAGGTTGAGGCTTTCGCTTATCAATATGATTGCCCTGCTCACCGACTACGACCGGCATATTGTATTTCTTCCAGTTTTTCGCCCTTGAAGCAGTAATCGCATCCGATTCGAACTCGTTCTCTCTTTGATACCAGTGCGGGGCATTGATTTCGATTCCGTCAAGCTCCGGCCGTTCCCAGCTTGTAGTAACCGGATGATGATACGGATCAATCGATTTAATATAAGGTACCATAATTTCATACCAGCGATCGTCGGCCTTCTGCTCGTTAAGAAATTCCCAGAAATCCACATAAACCCCCCATCGATCAACACTGTACTTTATAAACCTTTTGACTTTTGACATACCAATTTTATTGTACGGGTCATCGTTAAAAACTTTTTTATAGCCGAAAATACCATAAAAAATACCAAAGCCATACTTGCGGGCACAGCGGAGTAATTCATCCGTCATAATCCCCTCCTGAACAAGATAATTGTCCAGGTCCTCATAAAGCTGGTAAGAGCAATTCTGTTGCGAGAAGCGATACAGGTTAAAACCACATTGTGAAAAATATCGGAAATACACATCCGCATTCTGCGGATTCTCAGATGGGCCTCGTACAAAAAGAGGTCCAGGCGGCAGGGGCGGCGACTCTTTCCGGTCGGTCCTAAAAGGCCCTTCCATTGAACATTGGTCTAAAACAGAACCGCTGCCCGAATTGTCACCCCAGCAGTCCTGAAGCCCAATGGGGAAATACGGACTGCCATCATCAAAAACTAATCGAAAAGGATTTGTCGGATGCTGCCGGACAAATCCCGGATTAGGTTTTCGCCCTTTCACACAGTTAAAAACGCCATTCCCGTAGCCTGCTTTTCCGTCCCCATTTCTAAATAAAAAAGCATATTTCCATTCACCAAGCTCCGATGGGGCAAATCGAGCCTTCCACATATCCTGCCTGTCAAAGTCATAACTTATCTGCTGCCGTTCTCCCTTGTTGGTCTTTATTGTTCGTTTCTTGATTAATGGCGCAGATGAAGAGCCGTAGTGGAATCCACCAACGCGAACTTCCTTTTTTGAGGGAGAAGTAAAGATAACATCGATGATAACGTCGAAGAAAGGACTAACATATTCATTCTCGTGTTTGAAGGATATCTCGAACACTTCGTACTGCGGCACTGTCGCTGTATTCTGGTAGTATTCCACATCGAGATTAGGGCCTTGTGCCTTCCATATCTGGTCTGCCTTTACGGATTGGCAGGAAGCTGAAATCAGAGTCAAGAGAACAAATAAATATCTCACAATAATCCTGTTTACCATTGCTTTGTCTCCTATTGTCTGAGAACAGGTTTTGCCTTGCAATCTAAAAGAAGCGTGCTTGAAGGCGCTTTCCACACATAACACAAGGGATTCTCCATACGAATCCAATCTGTATTTTGCATATGTTTTTCGATGGAATAAAAACGTTGTCCGGTATCAGCATGACGATATTCAAAAAGGGCTGTTACACGGGAATTCTCATTCATTTGATCACTTGAAGGTAAAGCATAGAAAAGCAAGCCGGCAGACGAACCGGAGCGTTTTACACTTAAAGAAATTGTTCGCCCGCTCTTAGTGGAGATTGTTTCAGCATAGACAGGAGTCAGACTATCATCAGCTTTAGCCGGTTCGATTGCATAAAATGGTATCGATTCGACAATATCCCATTCGCCGGCCTTTTCCACTTCTTCGCGCAGTAAATAGCTCTTTTGGCCTTGTTTGTCTCGTACCTGATAGACCGCAACCGGTAGAGCAAGACGGGAATCATCAAGATTCAATCGGTACATTATCTGGTTGTAGTCATAACGTGGCGTTGCCTTCTCAGCAGAACCGGAAAACGTGTGAGTATAAGTGCCTTCGAAAAAGAGTACCCGGCCATCGTCTTTATCGAAATACGGATGTTGCTTTGGATTATAGAAGGAATATTTATTATGCGTGATAATCTTTCTGGTATACGCCCACGGTCCGGCGGGACTGTCGGCTTCGGCATACCAGACATCACCAAGATAAGATGATTCACCGAATTGTTGCACTGTAATCATGACCCATCTGTTCCGGTAGTTATTGAAATAAACACTACCGCCATGAGGAGTTATTCTTTTTCCGGACTCAATGTCGTACAGATGAACGTTTTTCTTTTCTTCTTTCAGCGCCTTGATTAATGAAGCCTTTGTGAAAGTCCCGCCATCAACAAGCTCTCCGGTACGAATCCACCGATATGGATTTTCATTCTTAGCTAAGTCCATTGGCTGTGAATTTTCATCACTGGATATTTTTGGCCCAAGAGATGTCAATACTTCGTAACGATTCGGATCGAGGATGTCTTCCCATTTGGCCCTGACACGCATACGAACAGCCAGAGGAAATTGTGTTCCGAAATAGTAGTATTCTTTGCCGTCAACACTCACACGAAAAGCGTGCCCGGAATTGGAAAACGGCAAAAATTCAACACCTGAACGTACAAGCGGTTCAAACGATTGCTTTGCATCGTTGAAAACTACCAGCCCTCGCTCATAAGCTTGTCCAAGACCTTTCATACGGGCAAATTTGGCGACCATCCGCTGCCTGCCCTCATTATCTTCGACAGTCAACAATCCATCGAGCCAGATCATGCCGGGTTCTTCAAAAGGGCAAATCGGCCGGCTAAATCCGTTCTCAGAAACATAATATTCAAGATTAACACCTATAGCAGGGTCAAGCCCTCCATGCTCCGGAAGATTTGACACTGCCCCGGCCGTTCCAAAGTGACCCAGGGGATAGGATGGTCTATTTGTATCGCCCCACAACCAGAACAATCTATCCCGGTAGATACAATTATATACCGAGTCCTGCCCGGTGACCTGCCCGGTGAGAACAGGATTTTGTAATGGAACCGGATAGCCTGTAAGAACACTGTCACGGTATATTCCCTGGCCAGTGACTCGATAAAGTCGCTCGGCAATATTAATACGATTAATTTTTATAACTGCACTGCCTCCGCGCATTGTTTTTAATCTTATTCCACGAAAACCAAAGCCATCTTTTGGAAATTCATAACCATGACTTTCAACGAAAAAGAAAACATCCCTGTCCATCAAGCCAGGTTCATAAAATGCTGCAATTCCATTGCTGTCCGTAAAGTAACGGATGTTATTGGTAGTCCTTAATTCGACCAAAGGCACACCCCGGCCGGTTTGTCGGCCCACTACCTGAATCTTGAAATATTCGCACGATAAATCTTCAGACGCAGGCGGTCGTTGATCAGGGGATATAATTGAGCATGAGCTAACCAAAGCCAGAAGAATTGCCATTAAAACGTTCTTTAGACATCTTTTGGGCATCGTGTTCTTTTCTCAGCCATTCTTTTAATTCTGATGGAATTATTTGAAGTCTATCTGTGTTATCATCCTTCAAGCCACAGATCAATCGGCTTTTTAACGCCATCGGCCTTAAACGGCAATTGAATCTTGGCGCCTGCTGCCGCCGACTTATAACCGGCAAAGAGTACCTCCTGCACTAATCGGCCATCCTCACCTGTCGCCTGCGGCTCTTCCTTGCCGCGCACGCATCGAGCGAAATGATGCATTTCCTGTGGAAAACCATAGTTCCACAGCTCTTCGAAGACGGGATACGTCCATCCCTTTGTTGTAGGAGCTTTCTCAACCGCATAACCGTAGCCATATTCGCTGTAGGTAGGCAGGGCATTGCCCATATGCAAATCAGCATAAGTAACTCCGCCTTCTCCATATACCTCGATACGGTCCTCCATGCCGCCCCGCCGGGCCCAACTATCTTCAATTACACCAACTGCGCCGTTTGCAAACTCGAGAATACAGATGGAATTGTCTTCACCTTTGGTCTTTTCGCTGTGTACGTGTGTCGCCATCTGGCAATATACAGTTTTAATATCCGGCCGGCCAAGAAACCAATAGCAAAAGGCAATCCCGTGACAGCCCATATCCATGAAAACCCCTCCGCCCGATTTTTCGACATCCCAAAACCACGAAGCGTGCGGGCCGAAATGCTTTTCCATCTGTTTCACCATATAAACTCTGCCAAACGCCCCCTGGTCGGCCATCTCTTTCGCCTTCACATACTTCGGCGTAAAAAACAGCTCCTCCGCATACATCAGCAATACGCCCTTGCTCCGGCATGTTTCAATCATCAAATCCGCCTCTTCCAGTGTCATACAGAGGGGCTTTTCACAAACCACATGCTTACCGGCATTGGCAATATCAACTGTCATCTGTGCGTGCAAATAGTTCGGTGCCGCAATCGTTACCATTTCGATATCTTTCTCAGCAAGCATCTGCCTGTAGTCGGTAAAGACCCGGCTTATGCCGTACCTGTCCGCCAGCTTTTTGGCGTTGCCTTCTGTAGGAGAGGCAATTGCAACTACTTCCGATTCTTCAGGCATAATCCGAAACGATTCGGCATGAATTTCAGCTTCAAACCGTGAACCAATAATCCCAACTTTTACTCTTCCCTTGCCCGACATATAAATCTACCTCCTTATTGTTCGAGTTCATAATTTTCAGCAAAACAAGGTTTATATTTAGCTACAACATCCATCCCTGTCGATATTCATAATGCAGATACTTATTTGCTTCCGGCAGGTTGGTGATCTTGAAGTTTTTGCTGTCCCAGTTCAATCTCTTTCCGCCCATCCGAACCGAAACCGTCCCTAATAAAACCGCTTCCGTCAAAGGACCTGCAAAATCAAAGCTGGATCGCGTTGGTGTACCGCGCTTGCAGGCCTCAATCCACTCCTTGTGATGACCAATCGAGCGGGGCAGCGTTTTAGGCGGCCTTTTGTAGGCCTTCATTTTTGCTTCAGGTATCAACCGAGGGCTGTTACCGCCCCAGCCTTCGACATACATCTTGCCTTTGTCGCCTACGAAAATCAGACCATCCTCTCGCGACAGCTCTCTATCATCCTCCAGTTCGCCCGGACGCGATGGTATCATCCCACCGTCGTACCAGTGCAGCTTTACGGCAGGCATACCCTCACGGGCCGGGAACTCATAGTGAACCGTCGAGGCAAGAGGAAGAGTTTCCTTATAAACCAAAGTTGAGCTGGAATGCACACTCGTCGGAGCACCAAGTTTCAATGCTGAAAAAACCGGAGCAAGATTATGAATGCCCATGTCCCCCAATCCTCCCGATCCAAAATCCCACCACCCTCGCCAACTGAATGGTACATAGGCCGGGTGATATGGTCGGTACGGCGCAGGCCCCAGCCATATATCCCAATCAAGAGTTGAAGGAACAGGCGGTGTTTCCTTCGGCCTCTCGACCCCCTGTGCCCAGAATAGCTGGCCGTTATGAGTCGGCCTGTCGGACCAGGCGTGTACCTCGCGTACCGGGCCGATTGCTCCATCCCATATCCATTCATTGATAAGGCGATTTCCCTCAAATGCCATACCCTGGTTTCCCATCTGAGTTGCGACACCGGCCCGGTGGGCCGATTTGGCCACAGCCCTCGCCTCATAGACGGTTCGAGTCAAGGGCTTTTCGCAATAGACGTGCTTTCCTCTTTTAATGGCAGACATTGTGGCAACAGCATGATTGTGGTCAGGCGTGGCAACTACAACAGCATCAATATTCTTTTCCTTCTCAAGCATTTTTCGAAAATCTTTATATCTCCTTGCCTTAGGGTATTGTTTGAAAGTGTCCGCCGCTCGCTCCCAATCAACATCACAAAGTGCGACAATATTTTCACTGCTGACGTTATCAATGTCACCTCTTCCCTGTCCCCCGACTCCTATACCGGCTATATTGAGTTTTTCACTCGGAGGCACATTCCCCGAACCTGCCAACACATAACTCGGCACAATGGTAAGTGACGCCGCAGCCACGGCAGAACCGCTCATAAAAGCCCGACGGGAAATTTTATTTGTATGCTTTTGGGTATTACCTTTTTTATTCTTCATATCAGTAATCCTTAAAAAATGAAAACCAGTATTCGCCAAACGAACCAGGCATCAACCCTGCTCCGGGGCTTTTGAATAGTTATAATACCTGAATTGAGTTGCCGCTTCCAGTGCGTTTTTTTCAAGCTTGCCCGTTTCATGGGCCATTGTGATTAGAGGGATAGACAGAGTCCTTTGGAGATAGAGCGGCCTTGATATAGTCCGACATCATCCGGCAATAGTTATTTAGTTCTGCACGGTAGTATCGTATCGAACGCCATCGGGAACCGGAACCGGAACGGCGACGGTAACACCGTGGTCGCCGGTAGTTTTACGGGAAGAATCGACGGCGATGAAGGCTGTGTAGGCCGACATCAGGCCATACTCAAGAGCAACCTGCCTGATTTGGACTGGCAGGTCCGAATCATTATCGTAGATGGCCTGATTCGCTAATGTCTCGATTCTTTTGCGGGCCCATACACAGGCGATGCCCGAATGACTTGAAGCAGAATCATCAAGGTTGACAGGAATGGCAATTTCCTGTCTCAGGTCGCCGACTTTGCCGTTGACGCGAATAGTTGTCTTACGTTGTCCTTTGAATCTGCCTGTGAGAATTACAGGGCGGCCTACAAAAAGGTCACTGATGCGGTTGGGATACACATCAGTAACCTGCATATTACCCCAGTCGATGTTTACATCGGTAAGTGCAGGATGGCTGATACGCTCGTAGAACAAATCAACGATTTGTCCGGCACTGTCATCCAAACCGATATAGGCAACGGCTCCTTTGCCGAGTTTGGCCATTCTGTCGAGCAGGTATCGATTGACGGATGAGCCGACGCCGAAACTGAAAATTCGGCTTGCGCCAAGGCGCTCATGAACAGAAGCGAGGATTTCGACCTCATTACCGATGTAGCCGTCTGTCATAAAAGATACCAGACGAAATCTGCCCGGGTCATGGGCGAAATCCAGAGCCGCTTTTATGCCCTCAATCATCATGGTCCCTCCGTTGCCCTGAAGATTGTCAACGTAACTGATAGCTTTGTGAATATTGGCCGGCGTCGCAGGAACAGGATTGGGCCCGAATTGAGAAGCGTTATTCGAAAAGCGAATCACTTGAAAAGTATCGCCTTCTTCAAGCTTCTTTAGGCCGCGTTTGATAGCCTCTTTAGCCTTGGCGATTGGTTTGCCTCTCATACTGCCGGAGCAATCCAGGACAAATATCATTTCCATCGGTGCCCGCTTGAGATACGAAAGGTTCTCCGGCGGATACAGCATCAGGCTGAAAAATCCCCCCCGTTTGTCACGGTGCGTTACAAGCGCCGACTTAACTTTTTTACTTGCCACCTTGTATCGAAGAACAAAATCCTTGTTCGGGATACTATCGAGACTGCTGAGCTTGACTGTTAGATTTTCGGGCGTTGCAAAAGTTTTATCAATAACGTGGCTCGTGCAGGCCACTTCTTCGATGGAAACACCGGCATCAACATCAACTCTAACAGCAATATCATGTCCACTTCGCTCACCGGGTTTTAAATACTGGACTTCTGTCTCCTGTCCGGAGATGCCGTTTTTACCACGGGCGACAGCACCGACTCCATCAGTATAGCAGGGAGGATTGAATCGCGGCCCAACTACCATAGGAAATACAAACTCATACCAGCCGTCCACATAAGCCAAAGTATTGAAATATTTGATATTTACATCGATGTTTTTGCCCGGCTCAATGTTGGCGATCTTTTGTGTGAAGATATTTGGCCTTTCCTGAGTGAGCAGTGAAGCGACATATCCCTGGCTCCTGGCCTGACGGTAAATCTCTTCCGCCTCTTTGCGATCTCTAATAATACCCCGGATTCTTCGTTTGCCGATTATCATAATAAACTCATTGACCGCTGCGTTCTGCGGCAGTGGAAAGACATAAACCGCTTCTATCTTCTTATCGTACGGATTGTGGAACTTCTGGGTAACATCAACAGTGGCAATATAGCCGCTGATTTGTCCTTTAACATCGGTATGCTTTAAGCGGCAACGGTATCTCTTTATCATCTTTCGGCAGTTTAGCCAACATAGCACCGGAACCCGGAGCATCCTCACCTGCAGAAACCGCCTGTTTCTCAGACTTGGCTATCACCCATATCTCATCAGCCGAGAAATTGAGTATTTCAGCAGGTACCCGCCGAGCATCGAGCATCATTTGACTCTCCATTGCATTTCTCGTCATACCATAATACCTTGACCTAGACCTCTGAGAGACTTTCCTCTGTATCACCGGAACAGGCCCGTCACCATTAATATATTTAAACTCCCCACCCATCATTCCACCACCATATCCACCCATACCACCGCTAATGTCGCCATCATAATCCCCCAGTCTGCTTATATTAGAACCTTCCAAATCTTTTGTTGTATAAGTGTTATACTCTTCGCTCGTGCTGTCACTACTGAGACGGTCGGTAGTAGGTGCAGTTTGTTTCTGTCTTTCCAGGTCTTCCTTCCGATGTCTCGCCTGGTCACTACCAGATCTGCTTGAGTATCGGCGGGTACTGTTTAAGGAGGGCATTAGTAGTAATAACAATATTACTACACCAACTAAGATTGCTAACAGAAAAAACACTTTCTTAATGCTCATTTTTTATTCTCCTTTTTCGAATGAGATTTTGGCGGGTATTTCATTCGCGCCTGCATCGCCGGCCACAGTCAGCTTCAGTGCGTAATCAGGCTCAGCATCGCCGATGATTTGCAGATGTATAGTGGCGATTCGTGTTCGCCCTTTTGGTAATTCGCTGCCGGTATTGAATGCGGCAATGATTATACGGTCGTTGGCCAAAGCAGCCGGGTCGTAATAAGGGGCCTCTGCAAATGCTTTATGCTGACCACCTTCTACGCCGACGATTTTGATTTGTCCAGCGACGGCTTTAAGCTCGAACTGATAGGCCGCCAGTGACTTATTGCCGGAATCGAGATATATATGCAAAGGTGCAAATCGAACTTTTGCGTGATTTGCCGGGTAGTCCGGATCTGACTGCCGGGCCAAAACAGGAACCATTACACTTATGCTCAATATAATGATTGCAATAACCTTTTTCATTATCAAACTCCTTTATCCAGACGAACAGAGGCGGATGCCACCAAATCGACATCATTACTATTTACAAAACCATCTCCGTTAATGTCCCATTTTTTATCGATACGCTCGGCGGATTCGACATAGCGGGCTAATTTGAAGGCATCGAGAATATCCACCCTGCCGTTCCGGTCAATATCAACCGCCCGGGCCTCTAAAACGGGAGACTGACTGGTAGTAGGGCCGGTTTCTTGTGTTAAATTCAAACTGAAGGCGAAAATAATAACCGCAGCAGCCGCGGCAATCCGCCAAATACTGATATGTCGTAAAATACGATGACCCCAGTGCTTAGGAGTAAAGTGTTGATTAGCCCTGTCCAAAACAGCCCTGTCAAATTCAGGAGGTATCGAAAACTGGGGCTTAAAGAGGATATTTAAATCTTCCGAGAATTTTTGACTCACTCTCAAGTCCAATTCCTCATCAAAATGTTTTGTTTCTTCACTCATAATCGTTGCTCCAATATGTTAAGCAAACAAGCAGGCCCAAAAGTTCATAGTTTTTGAAAAATATTACCCCCGCAAAGTTTTTAATCATTCAAGGAAATATTCTTTTGTTCGACGGTCGTCTCGAAGCCTCTGTAAGGCATGGTGCAGTCTTGATTTGACCGTGCCTAAAGGGATATTAAGGGCGGCAGCTATCTCCTGCAGACTCATATCATCGACAAATCTCATCAGCAGAACTTCTCGCTGCTCATCAGGCAGTACAAGCCATAACGGCTGCCAGCTCCGAACGGCTGCCTTGAGTTTCTTTGGATGCCGGTGCGGTTATTTCACTCAACATTTCTTCATCGCTTGTAAAACGGCGGTTTTTACTTCGAACGGTCAGAGAAATGTGCCTCACCACGGGATAAAGAAATGTCGTCATTGAGGCGGTAAGACTAAAACCGGGGAACTTGCCTAATAAATATGTAAAGGTTTCCTGCAGTACATCAAGGGCATCCTGCGGGCTGCCGGTAAATCGCCAGGCCAGATTGTAAACCCAATCCCGATACCGCCGGTAGAGAATTTCGAAGGCATCCGCATCGCCTTCATTTATCAATTCAATTAATCTCTGGTCGGAGTCCATAATGAACACATTTGACACTAATTAAATTATCCGCTCGTTTCCAGTTTAACTTCTTTGGCTGTTTTTTTCAATTTACTATTTGAAAATCATTTAACCAGCAATTACCGAGCTTTATTAAAGAATCAAAGCCTAACACTCTTGACGAATATTATCCCCCCATGGTTTACATTTCTAAGTCCAGAATAAGATTTGTAAGACCTTGAGGACGGCCTAATTTGGAATATAGTGATAGATACTGTAAAGGGAATTCAGGATCGAAATTTCCCGGCACAGAAGAAAAGGCAAGCTCTTATCTGCATATATAGCAGGGACTTACAATATTTCCAGGAAATTGCGCATTCGAATTTTGGGAGTAAATAAGTCTATTTTCAATTAAAGTGCAATTATATCTTTACCGATAACAAAAGAAGTTATAAAAAGTTTTTTCTCCCCTCCGGAAAACATCGGGTAGCAGCTTGTTGCTCGATGTTTTCTCTTTTTAAATAATGATACCAATTGTCCCAATTAACTCTGAAAATATATGTTGTAGTTTTTGTCTATACATTTTTTCCGCAGCACTTTTTGTACTTTTTTCCGCTTCCACAGGGGCAGGGTGCATTGCGGCCGACCTTGGGCTGTTCCAGTTTGATTTGCTTTACGACTGGTTCGCCCTGTGGCGCCTGAGCGGCGGCCCGCTGACGCTCTGCCATTGCGAACTGACCGACCTCATCATGGCTCGTTGCACTTACATTCCAGACACTCCTTGCCCTGGCGCCGGCTTCAAGGTGAACCTTGAAGATAATATCCGTAACCCGGTCCTCAATACTGTCGAGCATCTCATTGAACATTCGTGAACCTTCGCGTTTGTATTCGGTTTTGGGGTCCTTCTCCGCCCAGGATCGCATCCAAATGCTGTCTTTCAGATGGTCCATCGAATAGAGATGGTCCTTCCAGGTACTGTCGTAAACCTGGACCAAAACATATTTTTCAAGGTCGCTAAGCTCGGCGCGTAAAAATTCTTTTGCAACTTCAGAAAGCTTATCTTTGACTTCCGAACCATCGCCGGACAGATCGTCTTCAGTGAAAGAGGACTGGAATCTCTCATTCGCCCAATTCAATAAATCAGTAGTATTCAGACTGCCGATTTTACCGCCCAGCTCCTTCTCTAATTGCCCGTTGTAAAAGCTCTCACTTAATTCGAGCAGTTGTGTATGCAGGTGGCGGGGTTTGCTGTTTTGTATCCGTTCGACAGATAAGCCTGCATTATATTTTTTGTTGGCCCAGTCGGCCAGCGCCTCGAACGCATATATATTAGCACCCTGCGGACCGTAAACCATATTCATCGCGAATTCAACAGGATACTCAATCTCTCTTTGTTTATATTTAGCCGCCGTTTTTTCTTTGAGCTGTTCGCGGATTTGCGATTCGGTTTTCTCTGCTAATTCTGAGATGTCCATTTTTATATCGAACTTGGCCCGTGCCCACTCGGCAAAGGTGTTTAAAGCAAAATCATCCTTAAGGAATTCGATTAATTGCGAACAATCTTTTTTGTCGATTTGACCGGCGGCGGCTTCGATTAATTGTTCTTCTATTTCTTCAGGTGATTGATGCTTAACTTTACCGGAACTGAGACTGACCTGGAACGAACTCATCGCCCATTTACACAGTCCGCTAATGTCCCACGTCCCCGGATCACTATAGTCCTCAAAATATTCACCCATCGAAAGTGATATATTATTGGAGGCATTGTCCTTTGCCTGCTGTTTTATTAGTTGTTCAATTTCATCTGCCTTTGCCCCGCCAATATCCGAAAGCTTCAGGTCTATTCCGAGGTTACTTCTCGCCCACTCACAAATGCATTTATAAGGATAGTCCTTGCCGAGCATGGCCTTACAATTCATCGCGATTGTAGAGTGAATCATTTCCTGGATGACTTTTTTAAGCCCTTTTCCGGCCAGGATCTCACGCCTGCGCGAGTAAAATATCTTCCGCTGGTAGTCCATCACCTCATCGTATTCCAGCAGGCTTTTGCGTACCTCGAAGTTGCGCTCTTCAACCTTCTTTTGTGCCTTTTCGATGCCCTTGCTTATCCTCTTGTGGTAGATTGGCTGACCCTCTTCCCAGCCTATCCAGGAAAGCGCTTTGACAGTCCACTCAGGCGCGAAGATTCGCATTAAGTCGTCATCAAAGCTCAGGAAGAACTGGGTGGAGCCGGCGTTACCCTGCCTTCCTGTTCGTCCCCGGAGCTGATTATCAATTCTTCTGGCTTCATGTCGTTCTGTGCCCAGTACGTGCAGTCCGCCAAGCTCTGCTACTCCCGGCCCGAGTACAATATCCGTACCCCTTCCGGCCATATTCGTTGCGATTGTTATATTACCGCGCATTGTGCCGTCCCGGCCTTTATGCTGCTGACCGGCTTTGGCGACAATAAGAGCTTCTCTTTCGTGATGCTTGGCATTGAGCAATTCGTGCTCAATACCGAATCTTTTCTGAAGAGCCGCCGACAGCGACTCGTTCTTTTCTACACTGACCGTCCCCACAAGAACAGGTCTGCCGGATGCGCTGACTTCATTTATCTGCTCAACTATGGCGTTATTTTTTTCGCGTATCGACTGATATATTGCATCTTCCTGGTCGTCTCTGATGCAGGGTTTGTTAGTGGGTATTACGACGACATCGAGTTTGTAGATGTTCATGAATTCTTCACCTTCAGTGGCGGCTGTGCCGGTCATTCCCGCTATCTGCTCGTAGAGCTTGAAGAAGTTCTGTAGCGTAATAGTGGCCAGCGTCTGAGTCTCTTCTTTTACGGCAACAGCTTCTTTTGCCTCGACCGCCTGGTGCAGCCCGTCTGACCACTGCCGCCCCTGCATCAAGCGGCCCGTAAATTCATCAACGATTACAACCTTACCGTCCATAACAACATAGTCTTTCTCCCGCACAAAAGTTACATGGGCCCGCAGACTCTGTCGTATGAGTTTATCCCAATCATTATTTGCCCCCGTATAGAATGAACCTACTCCGGCTATTTCCTGTGCGGCCCCCACTCCTTCATGTGTAAGATTAACCGCTTTTTTGTCATATTCTACTTCATAATATTGTATAGCGCCTTCCAGTCTGGCTTGGGCATCTTCGTGTTCGCTCTGGCTTTTTTCGATTGCCTTGCGGGCCTTTTCAATTCGCTCACTGTCCTTATCTTTCTTAGCGTCGGACAGCTCACCCTGAGCACTGGCTATCGCCCGCTCGGACGCATCAAGTTGTCTTTTGATTCGGTCGTAGTTGCTTTGCAGACTGAGCAGCTTTCGTGCAACCTGGTCGGCTTTTTTATATTTGGTAACATCATCGAAGGCTGGGCCGGATATAATCAGCGGTGTCCTGGCTTCGTCAATCAGAATCGAATCGACCTCGTCAATTATCGCATATTGCAGCGTCCCCTGTACCATCCGTTCAAGTGACGTCTTCATATTATCGCGAAGATAATCGAAGCCGAACTCGTTGTTCGTGCCGTAATTTATATCGCAGGAATATTGGCTTTTCCGCTCGTCACCGCCAGTGTCCATGTCCGCCTGAATGGCGCCTACGGTCAAACCTAAAGCACGATAGACCGGCCCCATCCATTCCGCATCACGCTTGGCTAAGTAATCGTTGACAGTAACGATGTGAACCTTTCTTCCGGTCAGATGGACGAGATATGCCGCTAATGTTGCTACCAGAGTTTTACCTTCGCCGGTAGCCATTTCGGCGATTTTACCCTCGTAAAGGACTCTGCCACCGGCAAGCTGTACGTCAAAGTGACGCATCTCGACATTTCGCCTTGCCGCTTCACGAACAACTGCAAAGACTTCAAGCAGGATATCCTCGGGCTTGGTTCCGGCTTTTATAGCGGACTTGAACTCGGCGGTCTTTGCCTTCAGTGCCTCGTCATCGAGCTTTTTCGTCTGCTCCTCGAACTGCTCTGCCGGACGCGCGGCTTCTACATAGGCTTTTCCAAGCCGTTTAGCACGCGTCCCAAATCTTTTTAACAGGATTTTGCTTATTATTTCAAACATAACAATGAAAAATCCGAATATCGAATATCTAAATCCGAAACAATCTCAAAATTCAAATATTCAAAACAGGTTTTATCATTTGAATTTTAGACATATGAATTTGTCCGTTCTACGTAGTATTAATACGAAGAATGAATTTCCTATTTAGAATTTCGCGCCTCGAATTTGGTTATCCTTTTACTCTCGTTAGATACTCGCCCGTACGGGTATCGACACGGATAAGTTCGCCAAGCTTAATAAAAGACGGCACCTGCACTACCAATCCGGTTTCGAGGGTTGCAGGCTTGTTTTGATTTGTCGCCGTGGCACCTTTAATCTCAGGGGGGGTATCGGTAACTTCCAGATCCACCGTATTGGGCAGAGTTATGATAATGGGCTTGCCCTCATACATACTTACCTGCAACTGGGTGTTCGGCTTAAGATATTTCTGACCATCTCCAAATGCATCATCATCGAGACTAATTTGGTCGTAGGTCGTGGTATCCATCAGGACGTGCTCACTGCCGGACGAGTAAAGATATTCATACGTTCTCTTGTCCAGATACGCCTCTTCGACGTTTTCCTCCGAGCGCAAGCGGACATTTTGAATCGTACCGTCGGTCAGGCTCTTGAGCTTCGTTTGATATACCGCACCGCCTTTGCCCAGCTTGACGTGCTGATAATCCACTATCGCATACAATTTGCCGTCAATCTTGACGGTCTGGCCTTTATTCATTTCAGATGCTCTCATATCGTACTCCCAAAAAACTATAATCAATAAGTCGGTTAGTATAGCCGTTATTGTGCAAAATTGCCACAAAATGTCAACAAAAGGAAAAAATACAGTGTTTATCCCAACTTTCCTGTGATCTGTTGTAGCATTATATTTAATAATGTTCAATCTATTGATTGAGCTAAAACTGTTCATTCAATATCTACAAAACATGACGGATTATTTGTAATAATAATAAGGATCTGTTAATTTAGCGGATTCAACTCATAAGTGCAACTGAGTCGCCAAAATTGTGGTGAGTTGGTAT
>JACNGQ010000290.1 GCA_014384025.1 Planctomycetota bacterium
ATAATTATACTTGGGATAATCCAAAAAGCCCGGTCTATCGTCGATAATAAGTTCTCTTCTGTAGATAAGGACGGCTGGCGGTATGTGCTTGAGACATCCAGCTTCTTTCCAGACAAAAACGTCCTGCAAAAAAAGTCCGATTAGAGGAAGCAAGAAGCCGTTTGATAAGATGGTTTATTATTTGATATTATTTCCAGGTTTCTTAATGCCGCTCTATTCAATAATAACAGAAAAGGAAATTCCGGAGGCAAAAATAGAACATTTTCAATCAAATGTTACTGGAAATAGACCGGCTTTATTTATGCTCCTGCCAGAGTTTGCGGATTCTTTGGTAATGTTCATGAGTGCTCTGGGCCAGCATGGCTAAAGTGTGTTTAGTTTTTATGTTGTCGGTTTCAATGACTTCAAAATACTTGTTTTCTATCAGTGCTTCTTCGAGGCGCAGAGCCGTTGACAAAGCATTTATTAACACAAAGTCAGGCTGCTCTGCCTCAACCGCCAGTTTTTTCACATATTCGGTCGAACGCTGAATAGCCCCTAACGGAAACCTTTCGACGATAAAATCTTCGGAACTATTTTCAATATCGGCCTGAAGTTTGTCTATCCAGTCGGCATGCTGAACCTCCTCATGGGATAATTCGATCCAAAAGCCTTTGTATTCCGGGAATTTCCCGGCATAAAGTTCATACAAGCGAGCAAGCGACTGCTCATGCTCTTTCATGGCTTCTAAAATTACTTCGGGTGCCAGTGCAATATTCATAATCCTGCTCTTTTAATAATAATTTTAGTCAAAACAAATACGAGCCCCATTTATCATTTTTTTTATTTACAAAGCAAATATTCGGCAATTTTGTGGCTTTGGATAAGCTGCTTGTGAGCCACATACGACAAAAAGATAAATATTTTGAAAAGATACAGACCTTTATGCCGTAATCGTTTTGGTGATTAGGCACCCTATATTGAAAGTTGATAAGCGTTCTCGTATTAACTAATACACAGATAAATCTGCCTTTTACTGCTACAATCATCACCGCCAAAGTTAATTATCAGTATTATTATGGCGGAATCCGAAAGAACCGGGTATAATCCCTCGTTTGATTTTTGAATAATCAAAAGCTTGAATAATCAGAGTAGATTTGATACTTTATCGGCCATAAGGCTCAGCCCTTGTGTATCGGGGCGACTTAGCAGGTAACAGATTTTACTCTTTGACTGTATGAAAATGTGTTCTTAAGATGACTTAGAAAGGGCCCCAGAATGAAAGGATTTCTGACATTTGTAGTTTTAGCCGCTTTAATATACTGCCTTACCGGCTGCACTCAGTATTGGTACCAGGAAGGCAAAACCTATAGAGAATGTGCAGACGACCTGAGTGAATGTCGAGAAGAAATGCTCAAATACGTAGATTTAAAAACAATAAAAATCGGCGGATACGATACCAGATTCATTGAAGAGTGTATGACGGAAAAGGGGTACAAATCTGTTACCGAGAACGATCTGCCTTTAAGAGTAAAACGCAAGGATCCACCCAAGTGGTATATGCACGGAGTAGCCGGGACCATTGAGGAATAATATATAAAGAATCGAACAACTCCAAACCATAAGCTGAAGTAAAGAAGAATATTTACTTTCCTTTTCGATTACGTTTCCTTTCGTTTCCTTAGTTATTGCTGTGCTTTGGCTGTGCCATCTCTTATCGGCACCCTTAAGTCCTGCTTTGCTCTTGGCTTGTCTGAATTTCCTTGCTCTTGTTAATTCTTTTGTTACACGCTTATGTTTAATCACCCCGCTGCGTGTCTGAAACTTTTTTGAAATATTCCGCCAGATTTTTTCAAATGCTTTAGGGGTTTTGTTGCAGAGTTGACTCAACAAAGAAATATCAAGATTGCATTTTCCATTATTGCAATAAAGATAGAGAATCAAAGTCCAATAAGCCCCTCTTTCCTCCGATGTCATTGCTAAAAAATCCATGTCTGTCAAAAACGCCTCAGATTCCAGTTGAACGTACTTGATTTTCATTTTCGTGCCCTCTTATAGATAACTTCCGTTGTGCCGGATAGTTCGGCGGCTATCAGAACGTCCGGCGACAAATCGAGCAGTATGTCATTGTGACTGGAGGCCAGGATGAATATCGTCCCGGTACGTTTTGCAAATTTGTAAATGTTGAATGAAATCACAGCAGCGGTAATTCGGTCAAGCTCGGAGCAGAATTCGTCGGCGAAGATGAATTTTTTATTCGCGGCCAATGCCATTGCCAGGCGAAAGCGGTACTTTTGACCGTCGCTGAGATTCCGCGGCTGATTTAAGATACAAAAACAATCGTTCAGGCCGGCGATGCTGAGCATTTTAAGGCTGTCCAGCAAATCGCCATCGATACAGTCGATAAGCGTTTTGTCGTTCGGTAGCTTTATTCGGTCAAGGTTCATCCTGTCCGAAGAAGGAACGGATTTTTCCAGTTCTCTGAGCAGGACGGTTTTGCCGGCACCCGACGGACCTGAGATATAGACTATATCGCCGGTATTGATTTGAAGCTGACAGCTATAACTGACTTTCCTTTCAGTCAGTCTGTCGATTGAGAGCCCGAACATTCTGCAAACTAAAGCGACTTTATCAGTAACTGTTCCCTGCCAGTTGAAACTTTTTGAAACACTGTATGTCGTCATAATTCGTACCTCTTATTTTGTGTTAGCTCATTCACATTCTTTTAAGATGTTTTTTATTTTCTTTATGGTTTCAGTAACGTGATAACGGCTGCGATTTCTCTTTAAGGCAATTTTTTTTATCGACAAACCCGTCAGAAAATAGTCCTTTGCGACGGCCATCTGGTGTTTGTTAAATTTGCGACGATTGCGAAGGCAGTTAATATATCTTCCATCCAACAGACGCATTGTCAGCACATTTATTCTTCGAGCGATACTTTTCCTGGACAGACCGGTAAGTCGAGATATCTGAAAAGTGTTGTTGCCGTTCTCCAGATACACTGTCATCAGGAGCTTGTCATCTTTATCGAGCAGATAGAGCCTGCTGCGCAACAAGTCGATTTGGGCCCGATTCTTATTTTTGTTATCAATATTTTTATGTGAAATGTTTGAGTGAATTGTTTTCATCGCTTAGCTTCCTCTATAGCCAGATATTAGTACTACAGGCATTGTTTTTATATCTCTAAGCCGATACGATGTTATATACTTGCTTAACATAATGCTTTATTTAACTTATCTATTAACTTTGTCAAGTTTTTTGTATTCTTTTTTAAGAAAATATATAAAAATTAAGTAAATATCTAACATTTTAAACTAATACACCCTTCTTAAAATTTATGTTAATGCTTGAATTACCGGAATTTCCTGAGATTATGTGGGCGTTATGAGTGATAATATTGGACCAATGTAAGAGTCAAGGGTGCAGAAATGAATGACATAGGTGATAAATATCAGCAGGAAACAAAGTATGAGTCGGGCAGTATGCCAGGACATCGTTTGGTCTGGGAGTCTAAACCAGATGTGTATAAGGAATATCCGGAGGCACAAAAGATTGAGCTTGTGACTTTTGAGCCGAGCCAGTTGATGAGCCTGGACCGGACCTTGAGGCAGAGAAAGAGTATCCGTGATTTTCAGGCCAAACCGATTAGCCAGGGCCGGCTTTCATATTTGCTCTGGGCATCGACGGGTATCCAGCGAATCGAGCAAGGATATGCATTTCGTACGGCCCCATCGGCGGGAGCGCTTTATCCGATAGAGACCTATGTGGTTGTCAATAACGTAAAAAAGCTTGAGGCCGGTGTTTATCATTACTCTGTGAGAAATCATCAGCTTGAGCAAATAAAGCTGGGCGAGTTTCAACAGGCAATCGCTTCGGCGGCTTTGGGACAGGAGATGTGCGCATCGGCGGCGGCGGTTTTCATATGGTCGGCTGTTTTCGAGCGGTGCAAATGGAAGTACAGCCAGCGGGCGTATAGATATATGTACCTTGACGCCGGCCATATCGCAGAGAATCTGGCGTTGGCGGCTGTGAGTATCAATCTCGGCAGTTGCGAGATAGGGGCTTTATATGATGACCATGTAAACGCTATTGTCGGAATTGACGGGACGGAAGAAAGTGTACTTTGTATGGCAGTGGTGGGAATTCCAGCCTGAGTTTGCTGCGGGCTTGATATTAAGTATCGGAAATTGATTTATGCGTGATATTGATGAGCTGTTTACAGCGTTGGGGCGGTCGAAATTTCGCAGCAGGTTTCGGCTCTCCGGCAAAGAGGCGGAATATTTTAAGCAGAAGGGGATAGTAACAATTCTTGAACATGCCCGAGATTTTGTTGTGAGGCGCCTTGGGGAGGCGAATCCGGTAAATGACGGCAAGCAGACACCGATGAGAAACCACCCGGTCTTTATCGCACAGCACGCAACCGGCACCTGCTGCCGTAAGTGTCTCGAAAAGTGGCATTACATCTTAAGGGGTAAACCGCTGACAGAAGAACAGATAGATTACATAATCGAAGTTCTGAAACGCTGGTTTTCGGGTCAGGACATTTAAGAACCGGTTTTGTTTCGAGAAAGACTTTGCTGATATTATCTGGAAAAAAAGTTTTGCATTTACTTTTCCGACAGTTATACTAAGCATCCAAAAGGATTTTCATTTTGCACAAAGGAGCAAAATGGGGTTCAAACGGAATTTTGCCAAAGGCAGGGGGTAAAAAATTATGTCAGGAAGGAGTCCTGAGGTAGTAGTAATCGGCGGCACTTATATTGATATGGATATAAGGTGCGGCCAAATTCCATCAGCCGGACAGAGCGTCCTCGGTTCTGAACTTTTATACACACTTACCGGACCGGGGCCGAGCCAGGCTATTGAAGCAGCTTTGTGCGGGTGTAATGTGCATCTTATAAGCAAAGTCGGCGGTGATCCGTTTGCGCAGACGGCCAAGGAGATTCTGGCTGGATTTAATGTCGATACGGAATTTATCTATACCGCCAAAGCCAAAAACACCGGCGTGGTAGTAACGCTCGTAAATTCCGAAGGAGAAAACGCCGTGTGTTACTGCAGCGGCGCCAACAGCGCTTTAACTTCGGAGGACGTTGAGGCGGCAGAGCAGATTATCTCGGAAGCCGATGTTTGCCTGATTCACGGCAAAATGCAGCAGGAAGCAATCGTAACGGCCGTTCGCTGCGCCATGGTGCACGGTACAAAGGTCATTCTTAATCCGGCAGCCCCGTTAGATCAGGAGGGGCAGGAAACCGGAGACCTTCCGGCCGATTACTTTACCGTTGATATTCTGCTTTCCAATCTTTATGAAGCCGCGGAGATTGTTGACCTTTCGGCGGCCAACGTTCGTACCGCCAAGCTTATCGGCTCGGACCTTGTTGCCCGTGGCGTTGGTACTGCCGTGATAACAATGGGCAGGCGCGGCTGTATGGTTATCGATAGAAGCGGCGCCGACCAGATCGCTGGTTATGAAGTGGAGCTTGTTGACCAGGCCGGCAGCGGAGATGCGTTCGCAGGGGCAATGGCCGCCTATTATGCGGTAGAGAACGATGTAAGAGGGGCCGTCGAATTCGCATCTGCGGCAGGGGCGCTGGCCTGTACAAAATTCGGTTCGATAGAGGCACTGCCGACAAAAGCCGATATTATCGAGCTGCTGCAAAAAGAAGAAGATGAACAGATCGAGTAACGATACAACCTGACGGGCGATTGCGGATACCTAATACCTGATTGCACATTACGTTTTCTCAATTCTATATCCGCAGCAAGTGTCGATTTTTGGGGTGATTTTCGGTCAAAAACGCCCACAGTAAAAAACAAAAATCAAAATTTTCAAAAAAATTTTTATTCATTTCTCTAAAAACACTTACGTTAAAAGCTTCCTTTAAAAATCCCGCAATTTTCGGTTCAAATGTGCACACTGCTCTAATTATAGGAGCGTTGATGTTTGACGTATGAAACCGGATGCTCGAAAGAGAATCGATAATGAGGAGTTGTAAAAAATGGCATTTGAACTTGATATCTTTGGGGATGAACAACTCGAAGCCGACTACATCGAGTGGCTCGTCGATGAACAGTCTGTCGATATTCGAAGGCATTTTGAGAAACTGTGGGAATATTACGCTAACCCGCGGATGGAGATGAGCGGCACTGGCGCCCGCGGGCAAAAGATAAACGAATCAGGGCGGTGTTACATACAGGCACAGGAGTACGGGCTGCCTGTAAGAATAACAGGTCTTATACACAGCGGACAGGCAGGCATATTCGGCGCACAGAGTGCCCGCGATGTGCAGCGAAAAGAAGTAGTGATTGAAAATGATGTCGCGTGGCGTGTAAACGCGGCAGTGGATTTTTTATTCGGCAAGCCGATTAGTTTTGTTTCGAAATCACCGGACGGCCAAAAAAGAGCAGAAATTGAAATGATATTAAAGGCGCTATTTGCGGCCAACGGTGCTATCGGATTTTTCCAGGATATGGCGGTGCTCGGAAGTGTTTATGGTTTTGTCGATTGTTTCGTCAGGCCTGACGAAGAAATTATCGAACGCATTTCCTCTTCCTCTCAAAACCACTCACCTGCTTGCGGCAAAACCGGGGCAATCGAAGATGTGCTGAAATTGGCACAGACAATCGACCTCGAATTGATTGAAGCACCAAGAGCACTGCCCGTCCTGGATGAAAATGACTACAAAAAGACAAGATATTACGTTCAGCATTTTTATCAGAAGAAAAACTCACTGAGCAGGAAAAGCTCGTTTCTATCGAGAATATTGTCCGGCGGCAAGCAAAGCAGCAAGAGCCGGCAAATAGTTGCGGTGACGGAGATTGCCTCTGCTGATGCCTGGCAGAGATACGAAGATAAAGAGCTTGTCTCAGAGGGGCAAATGCCGTGGGGCTTTCTGCCGGTGGTGCATATCCAGAACATCGCTCAGCCATATTACTATGAGGGACTAAGCGATGTCGAGCCGTTGATACCTTTGCAGGACGAGCTGAATACCCGGTTGAGTGACAGGGCGAGCAGGATTACGTTTCAGTCGTTCAAGATGTATCTGGGTAAAGGGATAGAGGGCTTCGAGGACAAGCCCATCTCGCCCGGCAGGATGTGGTACACGGACAATCCTGAGGCGACTATCGAAGAGTTCGGGGGAGATAAGCCGACGCCCAGCGAGGGGCTGCACATCGCTGAAATCAGAGAGGCTCTGGACAAGACCAGCGGTGTTACGCCGGTGGTGGCGGGAGTTATCAAAAATAAGCTCGGCAACCTTACAAGCGCGGTGGCTCTTCGTCTGACGCTTATGGGGATGCTCTCAAAGAACGACCGCAAGAAATTTACATATAGCGAAGGGTTTAAGGAAATATGCAGGATGGCCCTGGCGATACTGGATACTGCCAACATCTATAAGACCTGCGATGCGGACAGAGAGGTCGATATCGTATTTCCAAGTCCGCTGCCGGAGAACGTGATGGAGAAATTAAAAGAGGGCCAGATTAAAAAAGAACTGGGCGTTTCGACTGAGCAGGTGCTCAGAGAGTTGGGATACGGGGATTAAGAATGCAGAGAAAATCAGAATCCTGCATTCGGAATTAATCAGGAGGTTTTATGAGTCTTATTGAGAGACAAGAGGATTTGTCAGAAGACATAACGGACACAGGTGATAACGACAATATGAAACTTGTTCCGGTCGCTGAATCCATCCGCTATCGCAAGAGGGCACAGAGTGCCGAGAAAAAGGTCGAGGATTTGACGGAGCAGCTGGCCCAGGCAAAATCAGAAGCGACAAAGATATCCGAGCGGCTGAGTGACATTGAGGCCGAGCGAAAGCTGATCAGTAAATTAGCAGCCGCGGGAAGTGTCGATCTGGAGGCGGCTTTGCTGCTTGCCAGGGCCAGAATGGAAGGACGAACGGATGCGGATTTGGACGGCGTAATCGAGCAGTTGAAAAAGGAAAAGCAATATCTGTTCGGCGGAGTCGGCGGGTTTGTAACAGCGAAAAAGACAGCGGGTGTAAAGGGGTCCGCCTATGGCGGAACAAACAATCAAACCGTTCTCGAAAAAGCGGCAAAGAGAGCAGCAAAGACAGGCAACCGTACGGATTTGCAGGAGTATTTGAAACTACGAAGGAATTTTTTGTAGCGTACAGAGTAAAACAAAAAAGAAAATACTTACAAATACTGTTTCAATAACAGTAACCATACAAAGGAGAAAAACAGATGGCTTTTACAGGAAAAGCAACTTATTCAGCGGGCACGACTTTAGCCGAACTGGCTGAGGACGTATCGGATTTGATTGGCCTTATTTCGCCTTACGAGACACCTTTGCTGGATGCTCTCGGTGATCCGATGAGGGAGGCGACAAGCACACATCATGAGTGGCTCGAAGATGCGCTTTTGCCCAATAAGGACGCTATCAACGACAGCACTTATTCCGACCCGAGCACGGACACCGACTTTGTCGTTGACAACGGCAGCAGGTTCCGCGTTGGGGACCAGATTCAGGTCAAAGGCAGCGAGGAACTGATGTTCGTAACCGCTATCAACAGTGATACGCTTACGGTGGTTCGCGGCTACGCGAGCACTACGGCGGAAAACCTGGCCGACAATCAGGTGATAAATATTCTCGGAAATGCTGCTCTCGAAGGGGCTGACAAGCCGGGAGCAAGATTTACCAATCGCAGCAGGTGCGGCAACTATACGCAGATATTTACAGCCACGGTGGAAGTCAGCGGGACAGATATGGCGGCAAGCCAGCTTGGTCTGGCCGACGAAATGGATTACCAAAAACAGGAACGGCTGCGTGAGCTGCTTCGCGATTTGGAAAATACTGTTATCAACGCCGGCCAGCCGGCAAGCAATCCTGAAGGCAGCGGCTTGGTAAGAAGGTCGATGAAGGGCGTTATTCAACATCTGGCAACCAACGTTTTCCATACAGGAGACGCAGGCTTTCCAGCGGGAACAAATCTTGACGAGGACAAGATTAATTACGTGCTCAGGCAGATTTGGGAAAGCAGCAACGGTAACGTGGACCTGATAGTTGTCGGTGGTTTTCAAAAGCGAAAGATAAACGCATTCTCAGCAGGCAGCCGAACCTACGGAGCAAACGATACGACCTTTACCGATATGATCAGCATTTACGAGAGCGACTTCGGCGTCTGCAGAATTGTTACGACACGATGGATGCCACAGGATGCGGCACTTCTGCTGGATTCTTCCCGTATCAATGTGCTGCCGCTGGCGGGCCGTGGTTTTCACTTCAAGCCACTGGCGAGCGGCGGGGACTATGAGTGCGGTGAGCTGATTGGCGAATATACCCTGGAACTAAGGAATGAAGCGGCACACGGTCTGATTCGTGATTTGAGTACCAGCTAAATCGCGGGGGTGCAAAAGGCGCATTCGAATGCGCCGGGGCATAGGTGCTCAAAGGGTAAATACTCTTTGGGCACCTGATAAGCCCTTTTGAGCAGGAAGGGAGCTATAGGAAATGGTAAGTTTTTCAAACGATTCGGATATTTTGAAATATGAGCCGATACTGTTCGGAGAACTGCATCTGCCGCAGCAGGTAATAGCGACAGGGACAGGCGGGACAGTCAGCGGGACGACGTTTACCGCAAGCGAAGCGGATTTTGTAAGTGCGCAGGTCAGCAGAGGCGGTGTTATATACCTGCAATCCACCGATGGGGCGCTGGACGGAGCTTATGAGATAATTTCAGTGGATTCGGCAACGCAGCTTAGCGTTTCGGTAATAAGGCCGGATTCGGCGCTGGCTGGTGTGGCACCGCCGGCGGGGACGGACATATCGTATCGTATTAGTACGTTCGGACCACAGGCTAATGAGATCGCATTTCAATTGACCGAATACTTCGGTATCAGTCCGGGTAATCCTTTAAGCGACATAGACGCGGCCGATATTCTGGATACGGATGTCTTAAAGAGAGCATCAGTTTTTGCGGTCATCTCCACGGTGTATGCGATGTTAGCCAGTAAAGCAAAAGACGAAAACTTCTGGAGGAAAAGTATGTACTATCAGAAGCTTTTCGCCAGGGCGAGGGAACGGTGCCGGCTCAGTATCGATATAGGTGCTGAAGGGGTGGCTGATATTACTAAAATAGGGGCATCCGGACAGTTAGTGCGGGATTAGTTTACAAAGAGAGAAAACAGATGAGAGTTACGTTAGACGGACAAAATTTGTTTGATGAACAACAACTGGAGATTGAGCCGGGCAGTATTAGCCGGGCCACAATTGAAAGAGCAGTTGCAGGGCTGGACGGTGTGCTAAGTATCGATATGGGCAGTCGCGGGAGAAAGATAAAACAGAAAGGTCTGCTGCAGGCAAAAAGCAGAATGCAAATGAGCAACAGGATTAACGCAATATCGGCCTATATGGACGGCAACACACATACACTGGCCAGAAGCGACGGAGACAAACTCAATAATCTCCGGATGGACTATTTCAAAGTAAGTAAAGAACGGGCAGGCGGCATAGGAATCGTCGTTGATTATGAAATCACTTATACACAGTTAGCTTGATTGCGTAGAGGCTAAAGCGGACAACAGAGGAAAGTGTGGTAATGAAACTTATCAGTAGCGGGATAGAAAAAGTCAGAGTGTTTGAATTGCCTGCGGGCATTTGGGCGAACGGTGATTGCGTTGGGACTCCGCGAACAGCGCTGGTGAAGTGGGCCGACAAGACGAATCGGGACAATATGTTTTATCAGGTTTATGTGAACGGTCAATTTGCAGGAGCAACGGTTGACAGCCGGCAAAGGCAAATGATTGTTCCGGTACCATCTTCTTTTGAATCCGCTGTCCGGATTGAGGTATTTGCAGTTGAGGTTGAGCAGGCGCATAGTGATTTCAGCAATGAACTTTCCAGCCATCCTGCTACAAGTGGGCGGGTTCGAATAAGTTTATTGCGTTCTCAGAACGTTCCGAGCGACGCAACTGCTGATATATATTTTGATAACGGGACGGGGGTAGTTGATTACAGTCAGCCGCTTAGTAACCGGTCGATAAGGATTTGGCCCGCCTGGCAGGAAAAGGCGGGTTTCGGGATGAGCAGATTAGGAGCGGGCGATTTTGGTTTTGATTCGGCAGCGGCGGTTGGATTCGGCAAGGGCAGTTTCGGACAGGGCCAGTTCGGTCTTGATGCCGATACGATTGAGTGGACAAGCCCGCCGCTTATGGCCGGCATTTATAAGTTCGGCGTTAAGATTACGGATGCGGCGGGCAATAAAAACAGTGCCAGCGAGACTGAGCCTATCACAGTAATACCGGCCGCAAGACCCGCTGAGCAAGTAAGCATTTCCTCATTCGATAAACAGACGAATGAACTGGTATTGAATATCGCGTAAAAAAATAACAAGGAGAATATCATGGCTGAAGTGTATCCATCTGATAATGAGCTGTTAAATCTACAGTCTGACAGCGAGACCGGCGTTGAGTATATAGCAACAGGTACGGCGCCTTACTATGTAGAGTTTCGAAAACTATTGTATCGGCTGCTGTTAGCTGCACGGCGTGCGAACGACTTAAGAGTTTATGACGAGGGCGGGCTGGATGTCGGTGTAAAAGCAGGCAAGTTCTGGCTGGATACATCGCTGGTAAGCTATGGCGGCTCGTCGGGTAATACTCTGGCCGATGATAAGACCAATATCTACATCTATGTGGATTCGTCGGGCTCTCTTGTAACCAACGAATATGCCGGTTTTCCTGATATGGCAACCACGCCGCATATTCGTCTGGCAATAGTAAGCACCTCGGGCGGTGACATTGATTCGATAACCGATTGCCGGACAGGTCATAATTTCGTTATGCCGTATGGAGCCGGGGGTGTGAAAAAGGTCATCGAGGCACATACCGGAGATGACACACTCACGGCGGCGGAATCCGGAAGTATTCACAGCAATCTCGGCGCAGCAGGTACAGTTACACTGACGCTGCCCGCTTCTGCGCCTGCCGGGACGGTATTGAGCTTTGCTGTCCAGGCCGCTTATGAACTGCGTATTGACCCGGGCACGGCGGCAATCAGAGATGACAGCGGACAGACGGCGGAAAAATATAAATCAGCGAATGCTATCGGTGCATCACTTAGCCTGGCAGCCGATTTGGCAGGCGACTGGGCAACGATCGCCAAGAACGGGACCTGGACGGAGGAGGTGTGATATGTCCAACGAAATACACATAGATTATACATCAGGCAGCACGCTTTACGCAGTCATTCGCAATGGGGTTGGAGAGGTCTGGTATTCGTCAGGGCAGGTCTTTGAGTCCTGGGGGACGGGCAGCCGTACCGCGAATGATTACTCTATATCACTTACGGGCAAGGGGGGCAGCAGGTATGTCGGCAATTTTGACAGTAATATCCCGGCAGGAAGATATTCGGTTCAGGCATTCCTGCAGGCCGGAGCTAATCCCGCTGATAGTGACAACCTGGTTGGGAGCGACGAGATTGTGTGGTCCGGGGCAGGCAGAGTAACTTGTGATAAGCTACTCGCCAACAAGGCCGTACAAAACAAATCGACCGGAGAAATCAAATATTACGACGACGACGGACAAACAGTCCTTTTGACTCATACCCCTGCGGACGCGGCGGCAACAATTACAAGAACTCCGAGCTGATAATAAACAGTCAATATCAAGGAGATACACAATGGGAAGTTTTGCGGATTACTGGGAGAACGAAATATTAGATCATCTATTCGGCAAGGGCAATTATACTCCCCCCACCATCTATGTCGGATTATCAACAGCAGACCCTGCGGATGATGCATCCGGGTTGGCTGAGCCAGGCGGTAATTCTTACGCACGAGTCGCAACCGCCGGAGCTGACTGGAACACTGCATCAGGCGGGACGATTGACAATGCCAATGCTATTACCTTCCCGGAGGCAAGCGGCAGTTGGGGAACGTTAACCCACTTTGCCTTATTCGATGCCGCAAGCGGCGGTAATATGTTAGCTCACGGCTCATTAAGCGTATCCAAGTCAATCGGCAGTGGAGATACTGCTAAATTCGCAGCGGGCGATTTGGATGTATCATTGGATTAAAATCCACAGCTTCATCAAGCGAAGCTAAGCGACGAACAAAGGAGGTTTATAAATGTCAACTATCAAGAAAAACTGGGCAACACAGAGTCAAATTGCAGGTACCGGTGATGGGTATATAACATTGTCCGGAACCACCGAATCGTATTCTTCGGACGTAGATCTGGAAACAAACGGTTATGAAGGCGCTCATGTTATCGTGGAAATCGACTACGATGCTACGCCGACCGACGAGGTAAAAATCAAACTTTACGGTTCTCTCGACGGAACCAACTATGACGATACGCCTATCTGGGAGATGCAGGGCGATAACGGAACTAACCTGCAGCAGTTAAGTTTCATTATCAAGGACCTTGCACATTTCAGAATCGGCGTGCAGCAGACAGGCTCGACGGACAACCACGATGTAAGGGCATACGTCCAGTGCTGGAATTATCAATCAGTATAATTGAGGAGTAACGCCAGGTGCCACAGCTAAAGCCAATAAGAGGAAAATTCTTACCAAAACCGGACGGCAGTCCGGAGGGACGCTTGATTGCATCTCTTACAGGCTGCTGGCTGATGAATGAAGGAACGGGTGACAGAGTCTTCGATTTTAGCGGCAATGGGAATCCGGGAAATATTACCGGAGCAACCTGGGGTTCAGGTAAGTTTGGTTCTGCTTTGAAGTATGATGGAACAAGTGATGAAGTTAATTTCGGTGATGTACTGGATAACATTTTCACTGCTGGATTTACATTTAGTTTCTGGCTCAATGTAAGCAGTAATACGGGAAGCCCGGTAAGGTATATCTTGAATAAAAGCAATGGCCTGTCAAGCGGCGGCGGATTTATGCTTGCCCAGAGTGGTACGTCTCTCGGGCAAAATAAGATAGGGATTTGGCTTTTGGACGGCTCTGCACCATCACCCTCTTTTTTGACATCGGCAACATTGCCTTTGAATCAGGATGTTCACCTTGCAGCAACCTGGGATGGCACTACTGCATCGGGCAGTATAAAAATATACTTTAATGGAGTCGAACAAGCAGGAGCTGAATCAAATTATGGAACAATCCCCATACCGAATAATTTAGATTTGAGAATTGGACCTGAAGATGGGGGCACTCTTACTGTAACAGGGACAGTTGACAACCTGAATATCTTCAACCGCGCCTTATCCGCTTCTGAAATCACCTTACTCTACCGAGAGCCGTTCTGTATGTTTGCCGGGGCAGGGAGATCTCCGTTAATAGGCGGCCAAATCATAAATCTTGCGGGTGCTTCTGCGGGGCTGTCCTCTTTAAGTGCGACTGCAAAAACAATAAGAAAAACAAAAGGAACCATCACAGGATTCACTGCTGTTAACGGACTGCTTAGCGTAACGGGGGAAAGCCCGCAGGACATGGAAATGAGCCGGCTAAGAGAAGCTCTCTTTAACGGGATGACTGCCAATGCTTTTAAGCTGGGTACTGTCTTGAGCTTAGGCTGGTTCTGGGCTCGAATCTCCGGCTGCTCTGCGCTCTACCGCGGATACAACATGGAAGAAATAAATTTTGAAGATATATTGGCCGTTGCTGAGCAGGACGATTGCGAGATATCGCCGCCCGGATATATCTCACACAGCAGCGGTTCGACATACTTTTATATTATTCGCAGGTTTAACAGTTGCGGCTATCAGGAGCGTACTTTAGCCGCTGCGATAAAGTTTTCGATAGAATCGAACGGTGAGGCGGCTGAGCCGAAACCGAATAAAGTTTTTGACTCAATATATGAGCTAAAAGATGGCAACAAGATTCGACTTATCTGGTTCTATTGTCCCCTCGAACAAAAGTCAAAGCCGGTCTGCTTTAATGTTTATTATGACAGCCGGACCGGGCAAATAGACTATCAAAATCCGCTCGCCAAAATTGATTATAAGGGACGAAAATTTTACAGCTTCCAAAGCGGCTCTCTTGAGGCAGGTAAATACTTATTTGCTATCCGGGCCGAAGACTCCGGTGGTCTTGAAAACAACTCTCTGGCACAATTAAATATTCAGCTCGATAGCATAAATATCAACGCAATTAATATTCTAAGAGCTGAAGCTGTTTGATAGGCGATACTCGAAGAATATCACGAAAGAAAGTGCAAGATAAACCATGTCCAATAGAATCGATTTTTTCCAATCGTCACAAGCACAGTCGGCAGTTCCGGCCGCTTCCGTATCAATCGTAATTGACGGAATGTTGTGTCCGGAATTAGAGCCAGTAGAGATTGTTCACGGAGACTGGCCTGAATTCAGCCAGGCCAGATTAGCTTATAACCCGGCCGCTTATCCTGATTCCGGCTTAACGAGACCCGAAGATATTGAAATCTTCTTTGCTATAGGAAGGACCGTTCGCATACGCCAATATTTTAACGGCATACCGCCGGGGGCAGGGGCTTTCAGCTTTCCACTTTTTCACGGCCAGATAGAAAACATCGAGACACAGGTGACAGCAGCCGGCGAAAAAGTGGAAATAACAGCAAGAGATTTCAGCGCGATTCTTAAGCGTGTTTCCGTTTATGGCCGGCGTCTGGCAGAGTCTGGTGATTCCAGTGTCTTTTTAGCCGGTCTCGATACTGTCTTTAATCCCGATGGCAGAGGCAATGCTTCTGCAACACCGATAACAGTGAACGGCAAAAGCTATACGGCCTTTTGCGGCGAACCTTCGCAAGGCAAGCACTGGAGCTATGCAGAGGTAATAGATTATATTCTTTGTCAATATCTGACAGCCGGTCAAATACAAACGCCGACCATAGGTCAATTGGGAGTATTGACTGAGAACCAGGCAGTCCGTGACCTTGACGTTACGGGATTAAATCTTATAGAAGCTCTGCACCGATGCTGTGAGAGGATCGGACTGAGATTCAAATTCATCCCCTTACCTGTGCCAACCGGGCCTTCTCAGGTGATTGAGTTTTACAAAGCCGGAATGGGCAGGACCGTTGAGTTGAATTGCCAGCAAGCAGGTGAGCAGCTCAGCATATCACAGACAAACATAGCAGCTCTGCACAGCAGGAAAAATTTCTGGCCGATAACGCATAAGTATATCGGCCAGGGCGACTTCAAAATTGCAGAAGCAACCTTTGACTTGATAAAGGCCTGGGACGGCAGTCTCGAAGGCATCAACTACGATAAATTTTCGCCTTCAACCAATTCCGACTTCTATCAGGTTAAAGACGTTTATCGCAAATGGTGCCTTAACGAGGCCGGTGATTACAGCGGCGCTCCGTACAATCAGGGCGATGCTTTTGATTTTTCAAGGATTTTCGGCAGCGGCCGTTACGCCCGCCGCCGCAGGCGCTTTCGGCCCACTTTAACCAGAGACAAACAGGGAAAGTCACTGGGTTATTTCCTTCAGGTATCGTTCGATAATGGCCTGCATTGGTGGCAGTACCTTCATGCTTTTAATATCCTGCTCGACGAGTGCGGACTGTGGCTCAGCAGCGACCAGCTTGATGTCGATACCTGGGTGGCGGCATTAAAAGGTGTTCTGAAATTCAGAATAACCGCTTCTGTAATCAGCGATGAGAGATTAACGTGTATAGTTTCCGATGGGCCTGTTAATTCAACGGCTGCTGTGGTTGAGCATATTATTACTCTGCCCCGTCAGTTCAAGTATCGCAAAGTTTCAAACAAGAGCATCTTCGCAAACTCATCCGATAACGCACTCGGAGCTGCCGACGAGGTAGATGATACGGACGCTCTGTATGAGTTTGTTCGACATAGGGCGGATGTCTCGGCAGGGACTGTTGAGACCGTCGATATACAAACACCGTTTCTTGCATTTGATTACAGAGTCGGTGACATAGTGAGCACAAGCCCGGAAAGCAGAGACCTTTTGTCCCGCAGGAGCGATAACCGAAGCAGAAGCCGGATTGTGCGGGTGCAGATGGATTTTGAGAAGCAGTGTACGAATTTGAAAATCGTCCGGCAAAGGAGCTGATAATTATGAGCGATGATGTGAATATTATAGAAGGCCGGCAAACACTGGAAAGACTCACCCGTCAAGGCTCGGAACAGGCACAGGAGGTATCGGTAGTCACATCACCCGGCACCAGAGCCGCAGCATGGGCCGTTAAGGTCAAAAGTAATTTTTCATACAATGCCTATAATGTAGTTGCAGTAGTGATTGGAGATGCCGGCACAGTACCCGTTGAAATAGGTGCACAGACACAGGCGGTTAATCTGGCTGAGTCGTTTCTGCAGCAGGGAAATCTGGCGGCCGGAACGTACGCGGTAATGTTCAGAGTAGGCGACAAGAATGTATTCTATGTTAAACCGTGACCAAGATACCGGACATTAGTCGAGAAGCGAGGTAAATGATGGCTGATGGAAATTCCAAATCGTGGCAGTTTAACCGGCAGATAAATATCTCAGTGCTGGTTCAGCTCGTGCTTTTGGCTTCTTTGATTGTGGGCAGTTGGGTCAACCTGCAAAGACAGCTTGATTTGCTCCAGCGTGATGTTGGTATGCTGCTGCAAAGCCAGCGGAATTTTGAGCAAAAGCTCGAATCGCTCTGGAGCAAAAGCATCTCATACGAGTATCGACTGCAGGCTGTTGAAAAACTCCTGACAAAGGCTAACGAGTCCTTTTAAGAGCGATACGTTACCATACAATGCAATTGCACTTTTTAGGTTCACAGCGGTCTTTAAGGTTGTTCCATATCTCAGGTGTTTCTCTGCAAAGACTGATAGAAACGTCTTTATCGAAGCTGCGAATGGTATCAATTAAGAAAGTATAGAATTCGATACGTTGCTTTGGCTGATAGCGGAGTTTGCCATCCGAAGCCCCTTTGACAAATTTATAATTTCGGAGCTTTTGAGCACCGTCGCCATAGGCCCCAGCGGCAAGGCTAAAATGGCCGGGCAGAAGCCTTAGCATACCGAGTGTTATGTTTTCAGGTTTTGTGGCAGTTAAGGTTTTTTGGATTAAATCGGCGTATCCGTCCTGCCAATTCGGATAGAGGATGCCTGGATCAATTCTAAACCGGATTCGATAGCCGTGGTCCTGGCATTGTTTGGCTGCTCTGATACGTTCTTCAAGCTCGGCTGTGCCCAACTCATATTGCCAGATTATCTGCGATGCATTAAGGCTCCAGGAGACAACCGTGTTATTGTTGGGCTCGACGGCCAGCAGATTATCGATATTGCAGCTTTTGGTCAGCAGCATCAGAAAACCGTTTGAAAAGCCTGAGAAAAATGGAATTAACATTTTCGTCAAGCCTGTTATGTGGTCGAGTGCGAGACTGTCGAGCATCTCGCCCATATTGAAACTAACCTTGCCGTGAGAGTTGGCCATGGTTTTTCGTATTTGCCTGAACATGGTTTCGTAATTGATGTTTATTTTAATGAAAGGGGAGTATTTGCGATAGACAAACGCCAGATAGCAATATGTGCAGTAGTACGGGCAGCCGTTTGAGACAGGAACCAGCTTAAAATAAGGACAGCAATGGACATTCGAGCCAGGCCGGCCGTCGAAATTTCCCACAAAAGACGAAGTTGCACCAATCATCAACGTTCTTTTTCCAGCCAGTAATGCCCGGGACGGTGGCATATTCGGCAAAGGCGGGTTTTTCTGCTGCTTTATTACCCTGACATCAGCCGATGGAAATAATTCTATAATTCGTTGTGCCTCAGGGTCATCTGCAACTTTTTGCCATAACAATATAGTCTTAGGTTTGAATGTTCTCGCTTTATCCATAGTCCAACCTTTTTTCTGGTTTTCAAACTCTTTTTATTCCGCATAGCGGGATTATAGCTAAAAGCGCCAAATTAATCCAATGTTAAGGAGAAAAATGATGAAAAAAATCGAAGCACAAAAAAGCACAAAACTTGTTGGTTGCATATTTATATGCCTTCTATCCGCCGGCTGTGACAGTCTGCGTTTTGCACCTACCGAGCAGCAGAAACAGAACGCCTGGCTGCATAATCGTACAACTATGATTGCCGCTGATACAGCAAAAGATGAAAACGCGTCGGAACATCTGCAGTCATTAACGCAGCTAAGCGAGTTGCAGAGCCGGGCGTTCAGTTCTTATTTTGGTCTTCCGAAAGAATTTCCACTGTCCGAGACTGCTGAAGATGTGCTGGCCGAATCGAACTTTCAGCTTGCCCGCACGGCATTGCAGCAGGGAGCAGCCCGGCCGGATGCGTGGGAAGTGGCCGACTCTATGCTGGAGCTGGGTATTGGTATCTGTGCATTACTGGGCGGGGTTTATGGCACAAAAGCCGTCGGATTCCTAAGACAAACAAAAACAAAATCCAAAGCCTTGAAGGAAATTATCACCGGCAATGAGATTTTCAAAAAACAAAATGAATCCTACACCTCTGCTTTCAAACAGGCCCACCAGAACCAATCTCAACAAACACGCCAGATCGTAGCGGAAATGAAAGCAAATACGTAATGACTTGTCGTGCGGACTGCCCGCTCAGGAGGTATATGCCTGTTACGTCCGCTACTGCCAGGACAACGGCTTCAGGCCCATGAACAGCAGCAACTTCGGCAAAGAGGTAAAAAGAACCCTGCCTTCTGTGAAAAGAGAGAGGGCACGAATCGGCGGATGTCAGGTATCGATGTATTTTGGTATGGCAGTAAAAGAAGAATCAGAAGTCGCTAATAATTATGGAAACATTCAATCGGAATTTCGGCAAAATCTATATTAACAACTGAGTTGCTGTGCCAATGTGCCAACAGATTCTAAAATGTTTTGTAGCTTTATGACAGAAACAGTAATAGAAAAAAAAGTTTTTAAGATCCCTTATGCACATTGGCACAGACGTTCGATTGAAAAACACAAAAGTCGGCCTTCCGTGCCGGAACAATTAGGCGAAATCCTTCCCGGCGTTATGGACGATATCGAAAAGCGGATGGAGCGGCAATCATTCCACAGTTTTATCCTTTCCTTGTTTTTTGCTCGCCTGTGTTTCCATGTCTGCTGTAATCGCCTTTTTACAGATTATACTGTCAGAAGCAGAAATGGTAAATATCAAAAAGCGAAGAGAAATTGCTAATTGCTCTTTACTGCAAATTACCGAGTGTGAGTCTGTCAGGGCGGCGAAAAACGTCTCGGTTTCTTCGACAGCGGCCAGCCGGGAAGCTTATCGCACGATTGGAGTGCCAGGATGGCAAAAGCACTGCCGAAATTAGAAAAGTAATGCCGGCTGTCCGTGGCGGGTGAACGACAAAACCATTTTCCGCTGACTCGCTGGTTGCTCAGGAGCCAGTCTATTCCGCGTATCAGTCGTGGATCCTTGCTCGCCAGGCCCAATTCACGGGCGACAATTATAGTGAAACCCGTAGCGTATGCATCGCTGGTCTTCGTGTCGTGCGGCTTGCCGTCCTTTCGCTTAAGGCCCTTCCAGTCCGCCAACAGACCGGGTGTGGACCACCCGCCATCGTGACGTTGAAGTGCAAGCAATTCGTTGAGAGTCTTGGCACGGCCTTGTTCGTTCATCAAATCCTCAACATAACATGAAGCCCAGGCAATCATCGCCCGATGATGCAGTGATGCAGGCGGGTTGTTCTTCAGGAATCTGCGTATTCCATCAAGGCCCCGGCGAGCTTCTTCTGTCTCGACATATCGATCCGGGGCAATTCCCGTAATGAGCGCTGCGAGCGTGACGCCGTAGTGCTCGTCATATTCTATCGGTGGATAACCGTCATTACGCCAGGTCCAGCCGCCATCTTCCCGCTGGAAGTCCCACATTACTCCAAGAGCCTGGCGTGTAACAGGGTGCAATTGGCCGGTGGTCTGCAAATCGTTGAAGGTAAGTCCGGAAGCCACAACCACTGTCTCCTGTACATCCGGCGGGGATTTCTCTTTCCATCGCTTGGTGACATAGTCTTCGAACAAACTACGAACCTCTCCCGAATCCTCCAGAAACGAACTCAGAGCGGGCCTTGCATACATATAGCCCATGTTCACATGACAAGCCGCACAGTTGCGTGACTTCTGCCAGTGAAGCGATGCCGTATCGAGATAACGGGCTGCTTTCTCCGGTGAAAACGTATCCGCGAAAGGCTCGTCAGCAGTGATCTGGCCGGGGTCAACGACATTCGCAAGCGTAACCACGTCACGAGCCAATCCGAAGCCGGGAATAAGCAGGATAAGACACCATCCGGTGATGATTGAGCAATATCTTCCGAATGGAAGCTTTTCAGGCTGGTTAGTATATATAAGCGATAAAGCTGAGTTCCACATACAGGTATGATTATACAAACCGGATTTAACGTGTCAAGACAAAAGGCATCAGACATATTCTTGTCCGCCGGCGGAAGTCTGCTATAATGAGCCGTGGATTTGATACGATAAAGCATAATCTTTAGGAGAAGATACGATGTCACTCATTAACGACCATTTCAGACAATATCCTGCCGAGAGCAGACCTGTAACGCCGCAACTGCGAATCACCCGCCGGAAGTTCTTGCATGCCACAGCAGCTACTGCCGGCGGGATACTGATGGCAGATGTGCGTAAGCTCAAGGCCAACTCAATGACCTTCCTGACCAAAGAGGGTTCGACGGAGCATTTCTGGTATCGCCCGCAGCCGGAAGGGCCTTATATCGATTCGCAGCGGGACAACAAGGCGTTCGGCTTTACCGACCGGGCTGTATATCTATCCGAGGACAATGCCCGAACCTGGCCGCACAGCATGGCCTTTGACAACGCCGGCAATATTACATACAGCACTATCCTTGGAAACGGCAATATACTTTTCGCCACGCGAACGAAGCTATACCTAAGCACCGACAATCTCAAAACCTGCCGGCGGATCATAGTGAAGGATGCAGGCGGTTCTGATTACATCCCGCATAAACCGAAAAATCCGGAGTGTCCCGGCTGGTACTTCCACCCGCTCGACGGCGTTCATACATGGGACGTCAATGGCGCCGAGATGCTGATTTGGGGTAATTACTGTAATGTGCTCGGCGGTGCGGTCCCGGTCAACATTTACTACTCGACCGACAACGGCCAGACCGTGAAAATCGCATACGCCTTCGGACAGAATCCCGTCTATCGGGACAATGGCTCCGAAGGCGGAGGCCCGACTGGTACGTTGCTCGGCGACCCGGATAATCCGGTCATCTGCCGGCATGTGCACTGCGTGGCATATAACCCCGCCGAAAACGCATTCTATGCCTGCACGGGTGACCTCGAGAGATCGGAGGGACATGAGTGTCACTGGCTCAGAGGTACCTACGATGCGAATAACGACAGTTGGCGGTGGAAGGTTATCATATCGGATGCCTCAAACACGCGTTATAAATCCGGCGGATTCAATTTTGTTGACGGCAAACTCTACTGGGCCGCCGATGCCAACGGGCCCACACCATACGACCGGGGTATCTTTCGGTGCAACCCGGCCGACATAACAAGGCCCGAAGCTCACACGAAGTTGTTTAATGCGCGATACGAATCGGCCAATATGATAATTCAGGACGGCGTGATTCTGGCTGCTCATTACGCACCGGCTTCGCCATACTCCACAGGATTTATCTATTCCCCCGATATGGGCAAGACATGGACGCAGTACGACCTGGTCGAGTTCGGCCCACGCTCGCCGGTAAGGTTCCACAAGAAGAACAGCGACGGGTGGTTTCGTATCGACCTTAGAACCGGATGGATAAAGCGATCCGACGTAATATTCATCAAGCCAAAATCCTAAGGGCAGACTATCTGAAATACTGGTCAAGGTATTGCTCTACGGCTCGTAGCCGAGCTTTCCCCAGATGCCCTTCTGTACCCATTGCACATCCAGCTTGCCTTCATCCGTGGCCGGAGCAAAGAGACCCTCCCAGGTGCGAACGTTGTTGCGTCCCTGCTTGATTGTTTCAATGCCCTTCCACTTGTGGTATTCTGCGTGACCATCGCCGCAGGAAAAAGTAGTGCCGTCACCGTGTCTTGTAACCGGCTGGTCCCACCACTTGGGCTCATTGTACCTCGTAGAGTAAGCGTCAGGACTTGACAGACCCTCGTCGATGAAGATTAACCTCTGGGCCGGCTGGGGAACAAGCATCCGTTTCTTGAAAACAGGACTGCCGTCAATGCTCCGGCCGTTACTGGCTATCATCATAGCATATGTCATCAGCTCCCCCCTGTAGCCGGCGGGGCACTTGTAGAGATTTATCTCTTTGACGTACGGCCATAACGCACCCTCTTTAATTCCCTGTATCTGGCTGTCCAAAGGTAACTGTCCGCCCTGTGCCCATCCGGACGCCCAGGTGACACCCACCCAGGGCTCACCGAACTGGCTCCTCCACGTGCCGCCCGCCTCGCAGCTGACCAGCTTATCTTCGTTGTCATCGGCATAGAGAATCCAGGCCAGGCCAAGCTGCTTGAGATTGCTTAGACAAACCGCCCGCTCGCCCTGCTCTTTGGCTCGCTTAAGGGCCGGCATTAATATCGCCATCAACACCGCGATTATGGCAATTACCACCAAAAGCTCTATTAGTGTAAAACCATTCCGTTTACACATGATGCTTATCCTTCTCTTTTTAAGAGAGGCCATGAGTTTGACTGATATGCTTATCTGAGGTAATTATAACACAACAGGGCGGATTAAAACAAGCAATAACA
>JACNGQ010000357.1 GCA_014384025.1 Planctomycetota bacterium
TAATGTATGGTGGAATCCTGACTCCAAAGTACAGGTTCTACATTTACCGCTTGGCTCGAAGGCGTTGCTCAAAGGTAGCAAAGCTTACTTTATGAAGTCAATTTCCGAACAAGGAGAAACTTGGGCCAGGGAAATTGGGCCTTTACAAAATTATCTAGAGGCCCATTTCCCTGAGCTACACATCAAATTTTCATACTTCAGGGATATCACTGACACACTTGCTGCGGCACAGATTCAACGGAAAATTGAATCTCAAGCACCGTCAATTGAATTTCCCACCATAGAGGAGATTTCAAAACTTCAAAAAAAGTTAGACAACATTCGGCTTGAGCAGCAAAGTTATGACAACCTACTATCATTAGGTTCAGATAATTCCGACATGATTGGCTCATACATAAGAAGCCAAACAAGAACCACACGAAAAGAAAAACAAACTATTCAAGAACAAGTGGATGATAAAAAAGAAAAACTTCACATGTTCAACCATCTTCAAAAGGAGTACGAGCGCAATTGCTCTGCTGCATGCTTTGTTTTCAGCTTGTGTTCTAATAGCCATGTAATAACCACACCAAATGAATTTCGAGATGTTCTAATCAGCATTTCTAAGGAGATGGCAGACATGCATAGATATCAGGTAACTCAGAAGTTGTGCGGTGGTCGCTTGAATATTCACGTCGTCGAATCTGACGAACCGGTTATGGTATGGATTGAAGAGTGGCTCGGTGGCGGTCTTTCACCCCGGCAAATCGCCAGACTCAATGATGATTTTCGCTTGCTTCGTGAAGCTACTGAAAAGCATACCATGGTTACTCCAAATGAAGATATACGACTTGATGATGCCGTTAAAGATGACCAAAAACTACTTGCTGCTCGTGTCTTTTCAACTTTAGTGAGCCGTTTAGATCAACCTGATGCTACCACAAGCCTAAAAGACCTCTCAAAAGATGCCATGCCTGCAAATGTCGGCTTGGTAGTAAAAAATGGACGTGTTACGGATACTCAATTCGACTTGCCTTTGGCAAAATGCAACCACACATACCTGTCAGGTACAACCGGTTCCGGCAAAAGCTATATGGGTCGGGTAATCGTAGAAGAAGCAGCCCTGTATGAAGATTTAAACATCCTTATTTTGGATCCAGCTAATCAGTCTGCAGGATTGCTCGTCCCAGAAGACAGAGAAGCGATTTTATCTCTGTATCCTGATTTTGGAATGAAACCAGAGTCTGCCAGAGGCTTTGACTTCAAGTATTATGCTCCAGGTCTGTCAATTGACAAACAGTTGCCGAGAGATTTATCGTTGCTTGGGAGTGGGCGTACTATCCTCAGTTTCAAAGGCCTTAACGATCGTGAACGCTGTAAATTGTTTTGCGACGTCTTAGGTGCTATTTTTGAAGACTATTCAAGTGAAGAATCTACCACGTTACGATTATTGATTGTTGTTGAAGAAGCTCAACGCTTCACAAAAAAGCGTGTTACTGAAGATGCAAAAGCCGCCGGTGAACAGGCAGAAAATGCCCTTGACCGAATAGTTCGCGAGGGTCGTAAATACGGTTGCTATGTCGATATTCAAAGCCAAAGCATTAAAGATTTTGCCAGGGATTCCGCCAGTATCAGACAAAATACAAATACCAAAATATTCTTACATAATTCAGATCGTGAAGTGGATTATGCAGCAGACTTTATCGGCGACGGTCGTCAAATTATTCGGTTAAAGCCTGCCACAGCTATCGTCTATAACTCCATCTGGGGAGCAGTAACAGTTAAGGTTCGGCCTCCTCTATCTAAAGTTTGGGACTTTAGTGCAGAGGCTACCCAAAGATTACTGGCATCTGAAGATACGCCATTAGCAGTTCTTTCGCCCGATGCAAAACAATTGCTGGCTATCATCCGGCAACATTATATCGAAAAGGGATGCGGACTAAATATATCCAATGCCGGTGAACTGCTTGGAGTGACCAGTAAACGCCAGCTTCAACAATTAGTGGATGAATTGGAACGCAAGGGCTTTGTAAAAACCCGCAAGCTTAGAGAGCGTGGACAGCCCAGGATTATCGAACCGATTTCGTCCGGAGGAGCGGACTAAATGGCGGACTTAACACGGACAAAATGCGGACGAATACTACGCAGGGAGAAACACATGCTTAACCAAATAGCACTAACATCTGTTTTTATAGAGGGTTACAAAAAGCTATTTAGTCCGTTTGTCCGTAAAACCTGCGATTTCGTCCAAAATTCAATGGGGTACCATTCGGAAGTGATTGCTTTTTCTAAGCCTTCGAATCTTGTCAGCAAAATGAAATATGAAACGAAAATCGAAAGGCGATTTCAATGAAAAAGATTAGAACAGGAATTGACATCAATCAGATCAAAATAACAAGCCTGTCTCATATACAGGGACAGCCGCACGTTGTTAAAACACTCAAACTTCACTTAGACGCACATTTTAACATTCGTTCCGATTATGCGAATTCCAATCCGGTATTTGGTCCAGTCATGTTAACTGGTCCAAGCGGAACGGGAAAAACATTGATAGCAAGTGCAATAAATGCCGAGTTGGGTAATTCACGATTTATTGAGAGCAATGGGGTAACAATAAATAAGAAGACAGAGCTGTTTTCAATACTCCTAAACGCTGATGCCAACACCACCATCTTTATTGATGAAGCACAAGGCATGAATTCAAAAGCCCAGCATATCCTTCTAACGGCTCTTTCCGAGAAAAAACTATATGTACCTGCCGGAATAGCATCATCAAGCTCTCATATTATACCTCTTGCCAACTTTACGATGATCCTTGCAACAACACACGAATATCAGTTGCAAGATGCCCTAAGGAATAGAATGAGAATCTACTGTCGATTTGATTATTATTCCGTAGAGGATCTTGTTGAAATAGTACGCCAAAGAACAACCGCTTTGGGTTGGAAATATGAATCCTATGATGTCTTGAAAATGATTGCTCAGAGAGCAAAAAAGACACCGAGGTTAGCGCTCAATAGAAATCTTCAAACTTGCTGGCACGTCACCCAGAGTCATGAACGAGATTTAATCACAGTTGATGATGCCAAGGAGGCTTTTAGTCATCTGCAAATTGATGAGAGCGGCTTGGACCAACTGGATCGCTCGTATTTGAATACTTTGTTTGAATTCGGCAAGGCCTCTCTAGGAGTGCTGAGTTCAAAAATATCACTGCCAGGTTTAACAATACAGAGAATTGTTGAGCCTTACCTGCTCAAAGAAGGATTCATCATTAAGGACAATTCCATCAGGATGATAACCCAAAAGGGCAGGGAGCATGTTATGGACACATCTAATCGAACCGTGGAGGACATCAAAAATGACCATTAATACAGATTATAAATCTATCTGCACTGTAACCGAATTGGCCAGGAAACTGGAGCTGTCCAGAGCGAGATTCTACCAATTACAGAAAACCGGCGTCTTTCCGGCGCCGGTATACTGCCTGTATACCAAGCGGCCTTTTTACCCTGTGGACTTGCAGGAAAAATGCCTCGAAATTCGCGGGACAGGCATAGGCCACAACGGGCGTCCAATTATATTCTACTCCAAAAGAGATGGTGCAACCACGAAGCCTAATAGCTGCTCAGAACAAAAATATAGAGAATTATCAGATGCTCTTAAGCAGATGGGCCTGAAAACATCGCCTGCTAAAGCCGGAAAAGCATTTATGACCATCTATCCCGATGACTGGAAAAAGCTTGATATTGATGGCGAGGTAATAGCTGAAATGTTCAGATATTTTCAAAATGGAGTGTAAAGTTGGTGTCTAATTTGTGTCAAAATGCTGTCGTAAAGATGTCTAAAACGTGTCAAAAAAATGGTTAAAAAAATGGAAAATCAAACAATAAACTCAGTTAAGGATAATTGGCCGGAACGCCCGCGAGTCTTCCCCGATCTGATGACGCCGGTTGAAGCTGCCATGTTTTTACGTCTCGACCAGATAGGACATAACCCCGAAACTGCCAAACGAACTCTTAATTATTGGAGGGATCAAGGTCAATTAAAGGCAACTAAATACGCACGGCATATATGGTTTTTAAAAGACGAATTGAGTCGATTTCTTCAAAATAAAACGGAAAATCAATGATGGTTTTGATAAATATTAAAATTAGAACTTGCGCATATTTATCAGTTACGCTACAATGCACTAGTCAATCGTCACTGGTAACCTCTTGGCCAGATATGAAAGGAGGTTGCCGATGGCAGCATTAACAATAGGTATTTATCGTAAATGGTTAGGACCTGTCCCAGAAGACAGCAAGGGCAAACAGCTCCCCAAATCGCTGTGGCCCCGGAAAAGACGTCATAATTGGCTAGTTCGATGGGTCGGTACAACCGGAAAGAAGTATGGCAATGTTTTCAAGACAAACAAAGAAGCCAAGATATTTAAATTGGAAATGCAGAGCAAGTTACTTTCAGGTCGAGCTGATAAGCACCGAAAGATTGCACTGCATGA
>JACNGQ010000269.1 GCA_014384025.1 Planctomycetota bacterium
GGTCCACCCGTTCGTATTGCTGATCGATATAATCCGGGCTGAAGCCCGGCTGCTGCAGATTCTCCCAGTCCACATTGAAATCCCTGCGGTTCTTGTCAACACCGTCGCGCAGCCGCCAGTAATGCCCGTGGGACCAGGGGGAATTTGACGAAACTCCCCATGTGCGAAAAGCACGCCAGTTGTCGGTGAAGTACTTTGCATATACGGGGTACCGTTCGGTAAAAATATTCGAACTTACTGCATAAGGATAGTCCCATCGCTGCCAGAGCCTGCCGGCCCGGAACTGCTTTGCCTCCCAGCGCAGGTTTGTTTTCTCCATCTCGCTGATTTGAAAGGCCCGGTCTCCCAGGAACTGTGAATTCCACTCCGCAAGACAGAACTCCCACGGCACCTTTGCACTTCCAAACGATCGCTCTCCTTTGTACCATCCCCTGTACATCGTCCAGTCCCATGGAAACGGCACACTGTATTCGCATGTGAAAACCGGCTTAACACCTACGTTCGCCCAGTGTTCGAACCAGTCGGACATCTCCTGAATAGGCGCGAAGTTCGCATAGAAGTTACTCGTGTGCATTGGGCCAAGATTTCCCGATGCATGGTGATAGACGATGCGGCCCGGGTCAAGGCCGCTGACTATTGCTTCGGCGCGCTGAGCGAGTTTGGAGTTCCTCAATGCCCATGTGTCGCGAGGGTCCTGGATTCCATCTATCATGTCCGGGTTCATGTCCTCGCTGTATCCTGTTGCGTTGTGACTCATGGAATAGAATACGACCGACGGATGGTTCTGAGCAACACGCACGTAGAACTCCGCGTGGCGTGCATAGCCGTTTGTCTCATCGGCGTCGGGTTCCTCCCAGTCATAATGGGAGAAATGCGGCTGGGATAGGGCCACGAGCATTCCAACGTCATCTGCGGCCTTCAGAATCTCTTCGAAGCTCAAATGTGAGCCCGGCTCGCAGCCGTAGTTGTGAGTATAGACGAAGTTTATCCCAAAGCTCTTGAGCCGTTCCATGCTCTCACGGGCCGCATCGTAGTTCGCCAGCGAGGCCCCGATCTGGGCATTATCCAGCGGAACAGCCGATAGGAATATCCGTGTTCCGTTAAGGAAGAAGTCGCGGCCGTCGATCCATAACTCGCGAAATCCGAAACGCACAGGATAGCCGGCGTCCAGCACCTTGCCGCCGGATTCCAGCAGCGAAAGCTCGAGGCCGTAAGTGCTCTGGGGTGTATGGATGTCCCAGAGTTTCTCGGGCTTCCATCTCTCGGTAAATTCGATGCGTCCGTCCCTGAGGTCGCTCCCCTTAAAGGCCTTGCTCGTGAACTGCCGGACGCTTTTGCCGTTGTCTGTGATTCGTGCGCGAAGGGTGTATTGTGTATCTGCGCCGATTCCGTCCAGCCCGGCGTCGAATCTGATTTCAGCCCTGCGCACCGATGTGTCCACCCTCACGTCAAAGATGCGTGCGCCTATAGGCGTGCTGACAAGGTAAACGTCCCCGCACAGGCCGCGGCGCGCCACCGTGCCCTTGACCTCTTTGGCCGAGGCGGTGTCACTGTATGAGAGCATAACGCCCTTCAGCGGCATGGCAACGACGAATATGCTGAGAACATGCTTGGTTCCCGGACGGCAGACGGCTGTGATGTCAAGTTCACCCCCCGGAAAGACGATGTCTCCAACGTCCCGACCATCCAAATAGACAGTCGCGTAGGAGTTCAGATACTCAGCATGGACAGCGATACGCCGGCCTGTCCATGCCCTGGGAACGGTAATCTCCCGCTGATACCAGGCCATTGTAATGCTGCGCAGGTTCCGTCCCTTCCAGCTCGGATGGTCATAAACTCTCTGGCAGTCTTTCTGCATATAATCGGTGATTCCAGGCCAGCTCCCCGGGACCTTGAAGTAGCCCCACCTGTCGGCGGGCACGGTGTTCGTCTCCTCATCGGCTGGCTGCCAGTGCCAAAGACCATTGATGCATATCCTCTCGCGAGTGAGCGTTGACTGTCGATAAGCTTTCTCAACGTCCCAGACAGCCTTCACTCCTTCCGGCAACCCTGCCGCAGCCATATCCTGGCAGACACCCGGCACGACAAATGCAGCGATACATACCATGATAATAAACGATTGTTGTTTTAAGGGTACCATTTCACCTGCCCTTCATAAATCGATTGATGATCCCGGCTGTTGTTTTTAATTCGAACAACAATAACTTGTTACAGAATACTCTTGTCGATAAATATATTGGATTTTACACAGATAGCAACAAAACAGTAACGCCTGTAGTACAAAAAGCTGAAAAAGGCAGATACACAACCTGAAAAAACAGATAACAGCTCATCGCCGGAAATACTGTGTATGCTGTTTTGATTGGACAATTGATTTACTTTTGAGAATATCTCGTATTGGTCTAAAAAAACAGCTTTTTATGTCGAGAGCGGCATATCTGCAAGAAAACTTACAAGTTTTCTTATTATTTATTTTACAATTTTACGGCACTTTATATATATTGGCATGTTTATGCCAAAATTAAATTGTGTCATACTTGTTCCGTTTAGGATCTGATTCGATGAAACAGATAATTAAAGAAGTCTTTCAGGCAGAGGAAAAGGTCGGCGAAATTCTTAAGCAGGCCCGTAACAAAGCCTCGGAAATAAAACGTTCTGTAGAAAAAGAGAACTCAGAGAAAATGAGTGATGCGAAGCAGAAAGCCCGGGAAATAATACAAACTACCGTTGAAGAAGCGAAAAAAGAGGCTGAACGCATCAGGCAGGAGAAACTCGAACAGGCCCGGCAGGAAAAGGATTCTTTACTGAAAGATAAAAAAGATACGATAGATAATCTGGTTGATCATATCTGTAATATCATAATTAACACCGAGTACGAGAAGGATAAAAAGTAATGGCAAGTCCATTATCGAAATACTCGTTTATCAACGCGAAGCTGCGTGCTCGAATCAGCAAGATTCTTCCCGATGAAGCATTCATCCAGTTGGCAAAAGCCCCTTTCCTTGATGAAACGCTCGCTCTTTTGCGTGAAACACCATTTGCTGTCCTTGATGAGATATACTCGGCGACCGGTGATCTTAAACAGGCCGAGCTTGAGCTTCTTAAAAATGAAATTGAGCTGTACAGAAGTATCCAGCAATACCTTCATCATAATTCCATGGATATTGTCAACGCACTGCTCTACCAGTTTGAAATCGACAACCTTAAAAATGCTATAAGGATTTATTTCGACAGGAAAATCCGGAAACGTTCCGTCGAGAAGAACATGTACTATATTCTGTATGAACGCATTATTAATGATATACCCGTTGACATCATTCTTAATGCGGAAAGTTTCGACGAGATTGCAGGAGTATGCGAAGGAACCCCATACAGTCAGATTATCAAAAAATACAGTCATACTGCCGAATCGCAGGGCTCTCTTTTCCGTATGGAGATTGCCTTTGACCATTTTTACTATGACAACCTTCTTTCTTCCATCAGCAAGCTGGACCGTAAAGATAGAACTATAGCCCTCAGACTTACAGGCGTAGAAATTGACCTGCAGAATATAAACTGGATTATTCGGCTGAAAAACTTTTATGACCTTCCCGCCGAAGCGGTCCTGGCAACTATTGTCCCGGGAGGCTTTAACCTTAGCAGGGACATTATCGGTGAATTGTACAGCGCGCAGAATGTAACTGCTGTGCTTCAGAGGTTTATTACGAGTAAATATCCGGGCCTGTCAACACTTCTGTCGGCCCAGACCACGGATAGTACGTCCCGGCTTCTACTTATTCGCAGGATACTGGAAGAAATCATGAAAAATGAGGTCCAGCATATCCTCGCAGGCTATCCTTTTACGATTGGAATTATTCTTTCGTATTTTATATTAAAAAGGAACGAGCTGAAAAAAATCAGGTTTATATTGTATGCAAAACAATACGGCATACGGCAGGAACGGATTGAGAGCATGATATGATGTTTACCTCTCAGATGATACAGATTTTTGCAATAGTGCTGGGAAAGGATTCTCGGCGCGTAACTGAAGCGCTCCTTCGTGAAGGCGTTATGCAGTTTATTAATATATCCGAGGTCGATGGTGAAAAACCTGAAATTCAGTCCGATGCCAAACCCAGGGCCTCTCTTTCGGAAATCTCTGACCTGAGAAAACGGATTGAAGTATTTTTACACACTGGCGGTATTATACCTTCGGCTCCGAGCGAAACAGATCTGACCAACCGAATTTCCGTTAATATTGAAAAAGAGAAAAACCATCTTGATTTAATAGCTTCAGAGCGAGAGAGTCTCAGGGAAAGACAGCGGGTCATTCAGCAGGAGATACTGAAGCTCGAGGATATCAGAAAGCAGGTGGAGCTATACGGCATAGGCCTTTCTGATATTCCATTACACGCAAAGCACTCTTTTATTTCCATGCAAACAGGAACGCTCCCTGTATCACATGCAAGACAGCTTGAGGATGATTTAAAAGACTTCCCTTCATTGAATATTGCGCTGGGAAAGGAAAAGGATATCGCTCATTATCTCCTGATTTCAATGAAAAGAGACACCGAGCAGATTGGTAAAATCCTTCTCAAAGCCGGATGGACTCAGATTGAGCTGCCCAATGAGCTCCAGTCCGTTAAAGAGGATGTTTTCAAAGAGCTTTCTGTAAAACTCGACAAATTAATAGACGAACAGAAGACATTTGAAACCAAGGCAAATGACCTGATAAAAAGAGAAGAGAAATACCTCAGAGATATATGGGTTAATCTGCGTGTCAACGAGCTTTTTGACATAATCCAGACCAATTTCAAATCCTCTTCCCGGACAGTTATTTTTTCAGGCTGGCTTCCTTTGTCGAAAAAGAAAAAACTAACCGAAACAATCGAAAGGGCATCCGAAAACCGATGTTACCTGGAATGGAATGAAGTCCAGAGTAAGGATATTATCGCTGACCAGGTCCCTGTTCAGTTTAATAATCCGAAGATATTGGCTCCTTTTCAGATGCTCGTAAGTAATTTCGGCGTTCCACAATATGGCACTATTGATCCTACTCCTTTTGTAATGCCCGTGTATCTGTTAATGTTCGGGATTATGTTCGCTGATATCGGACAGGGTTTTGTTCTGTCGTTACTCGGCATTCTGGGTGTGCGTTTTCTAAAAAATAATGAACAAAAGAAAGGTTTATGCGATCTTTCATGGCTTGTTTTCTGGTGTGGTTTGTCCTCAATCTTATTTGGCGCACTTTTTGGGTCCTTTTTCGGAATGGGTCTTTTTAAACCGCTCTGGTTCGATTTTCACGGAATTATATCAGGCCATAGTTCTGGAAATTCCGTGATTAAGGATGTTTTTGATATATTGTCAATTACACTATATTTCGGTATTTCCGTTATTTTTCTCGGCCTGCTCTTTAACTGGATTAACATGATCCGGACCGGTAAGTGGATGGAATTGTTTTTTGATAAAGGAGGCATTTTCGGAGGGTGGATTTATGCCGGAGGTATATATATCGCATCTTATATGGTAGGGCACAATTACAAGGAATTTCCACCGGGGATAATAATGTTTGTTCTCGTAGGGCTCCCCTCACTGTTAATCTTTATTAAAGAACCTTACCATTACCTTAAACACACATCGGGACATTCCGACAAAAATTTTAATGTTTTTACGATTCTCACTTTCTTCATGCAGTGGATTGTTGAGCTTCTTGAGATTTTCAGCGGTTATCTTTCTAATACCCTCTCTTTCATGCGAGTGGCAGGACTTGGAATCGCTCATGTCTGTCTGATGATTTCCTTTTTTACACTTGCTGAAATGACTTCGGGTATCGGCTCTGTGCTGATTCTTATTCTCGGAAATATACTGGTCATCGGCCTCGAAGGTCTTACTGCGGGAATACAGGCCTTGAGGCTTAATTACTATGAATTCTTTACGAAATTTTTTCACGGAACGGGAAAGTTATATACGCCAATTTCATTAGGTAATAGCTTAAATTAAGAAAGGATAGAATGATATGAATGAACCTGAAAGAAAATTAAAATTGCACATCACCCAGAGTGTTATTGCGGTTTTTACGTTGATGGCGATCATTGGAACAGTATTTTGTACCAGTGTTTTTGCCGAGACGTCGAACACCTCACAAAACATAGGGGCTGAGCCGGAAATGTCCACTAACAAAGCCGATGTTATGAAATATGGGCTTATTGCCGCTTCTATTGCTTTTGGTCTTGGTGCTATCGGTGCCGGAGTTGCGATTTCTCATGTTGGCGCCGCAGCCATGGGGGCGGTTGCTGAAAAACCGCAGATTGCAGGCCAGGCCCTGATTTTTGTGGCGCTTGCTGAAGGACTTGTTGTATTTGGTTTTATTACGGCTTTGATGATTCTCGGTAAGATATAAAATGAAATACTCGATTATAGGCGATGAAGATACGGTCCTTGGCTTTGGAGTTGTGGGAGTCTCCGGGAAAGTTGCAACGAATCCGGAACAGGCACAACGTGCTTTTAAAGCAATACTCCAGGACAAGGACACCGGTATTATTATTATTACCGAACGAGTTGCAGATATGATTCGTCCAATGGTGGATAAATTTCTGTTTACTGCAAGTTTTCCGCTTGTTGTGGAGATTCCGGACAGAAATGGTACGAAACCGGACAGGCCCGGAATCAAAGAAATGGTAAATACCGCTATCGGGATAAGATTATGATTTTAGAAGCTCTTTCTGCTTTTTCGTAATACTGGAAAGAGAATATATTCAAAAAAGGTATAAGTACCTATGGAACCAGCAGAAAAAGGAAAAACCGAGCTAATCTCGGGCATTGAATCAGATGCTCGAATTGAAGAGGAAGAAATTATAAAGGAAGCAGAAAAGCAGGCCGCCGAAAAAAGGAAATACTCCGAAAAGAAATTTGAGGCCCTGTTGAATGATGCCCGTAGCGAAGCGCAAAGGCAGGCGGAAGCTGTAAAGAAAAAGATATTGTCGGCTGTTGACCTTGAGCTCAAGCGTAATTCGATGTCTGTTCGCAGCGATTTAATACGGGAAATTATGAACAGGGTGGAAAATAAGCTTGCTTCAATGGCCGGTGATGAAAATTACAGGTCTGTTATGATAAACTGGATTGCAGAGGCATTCATTGGCCTGGACGCCGAAGCTGCCCAAATCAATGCCTCGCAAAAGGAGCGGGCACTGATAGATGACCAGCTCCTTTCGAAGGTAAAAGAAAAAATCCATATGCAAACTAACAAGCAGGCGCAGCTTAAACTCTCCGATGCCGGGCCCTTGAAATATCAGGGTGTTGTCCTGACTGCTGATGATGGGCGTACCGCATTTAATAATCAGGTTAAAACGCGAATGTTGCGAAATCAGCGTGAAATTAGAATGTTAATTTACAACGCCGTATTGGCTGACGATAGAAAAGAATAATTATGAGTGATAGAATTATAGGACAGGTTAAACGGGTCAACGGCCCTGTAATAGAGGTCATGGGAATTACCGATGCTCATATGTTCGAACTTGTCCGGGTTGGCCAGGAAAATCTTATTGGTGAGCTTATTAAACTTGATTCGGACTGTGCTGTCGTGCAGGTTTATGAAGACACATCCGGAATTGCTCCTTATGCCCCTGTTTATGGGGCGGGTATGCAGCTTTCGGTCGAGCTTGGGCCGGGCATGATCGGTACTATTTATGATGGCATTCAGAGACCTCTTGAAGCTATCCGCGAAATGTCGGAAATTTATATCAAGCGGGGTATAACCATTCCTTCATTGAACAGAGAGAAAAAATGGCATTTTATTCCATCGGTAAAAGAAGGTGATAACATCTCCGGAGGAACGGTCCTCGGTACTGTGCAGGAAACGGAAAATATCCTTCATAAAATCCTCGTTCCACCTTTGGATAAAGGCATTCTTGAGTCGGTCGTACCTGAAGGAGACTATACCGTAGAAGATGTGATTGCTGTACTAAGGACTGATGACTCACAAACCAAAGACCTTTTTTTGATGCACAAATGGCCTATACGTGTTCAGCGTCCGACACAACAACGTCTTCCGCTTGATGTTCCCCTTATCACCGGCCAGCGGGTTATTGATACCCTTTTTCCCGTTGCAAAAGGAGGCACCGTTGCTATTCCCGGCGGCTTCGGCACCGGAAAGACAATGACCCAGCAGGCCCTGGCAAAATGGTGCGACGCGGATCTTATTGTATATATTGGTTGTGGTGAGCGGGGCAATGAAATTACGGATGTACTCACTGAATTCCCGAAACTCATTGACCCGCGAAGCGGCCGTTCTCTTATGGAACGGACTATCCTGATAGCCAACACTTCCAATATGCCGGTGTCCGCAAGGGAAGCAAGTATCTATACCGGAATAACTATGGCCGAATATTTCAGAGACCAGGGATATGATGTTGCGGTAATGGCCGATTCTACATCGCGATGGGCAGAAGCGCTCCGCGAACTTTCAGGCCGTATGGAAGAAATGCCGGCAGAGGAAGGATTCCCCGCTTACCTGCCGACAAAAATAGCCGAATTCTATGAACGTGCCGGCTCGATGGAAACACTGAATGGCGACTCCGGTTCTGTTACTATAATTGGTGCTGTCTCTCCCCCGGCAGGTGATTTTTCCGAACCTGTCACCCAGCACACAAAAAGGTTTATACGCTGTTTCTGGGGCCTTGACAGAAACCTTGCCAACGCCCGCCACTATCCTGCCATCTCGTGGATTGACAGTTACAGTGAATATCTCGAAGAGATGTCCTCATGGTGGGCCGACCAGGTCGGCGCCGAATGGCTTGAGGACCGTACCGAAATAATGGGGCTGCTGCACAAGGAAGTGCGTCTTCAACAGGTGGTAAAACTTGTCGGTCCGGACGCGCTGCCCGATACCCAGCGGTTTATCCTCGAAGTATGTACGTTGTTTAAAAACGCCTTTCTTCAGCAGAATGCATACGATAAAATTGACACATTCTCAATTGTTGAGAAACAGGCAAAGATGCTGCACATCATTGTTATGTACTGGAAACGCGGCCTTCAGGCCATAAAAAATGGAACAACACTTATTAAGCTCAGAAAAATAAAAGTATATCAGGATATAGTAAAAATGAAATTTACCATACCTAACGAAAATCTATCAGGTCTCGACAAAATCGAAGCACGCCTCGAGCGTTCAATGGACCAAATGGAGGCCTTGCATGCTTGAACAGGAAAACCGACATCTTCTTTCGGGACGTGAGTATATCGGTGTCAATAAAATCGACGGCCCCCTCATTTTTGTCAGTAAAACACACCCTGTAGGATACAGGGAGCTTATTGAGTGTGTTGACGCCGATGGTAAGGTGCGGCTGGGAATTGTTCTCGAATCGTCCACCGATGCTGTGGTTGTACAGATTTTTGAAGGGACTGCAGGCCTTACTCTTCCGAATACTCGGATACGTTTTTCCGGAAGGCCGCTTACCATTTCTGTTTCAAAGGACATGCTCGGGCGAGTTTTTAACGGTTTAGGACATCCCATCGACGGAGGCCCGCCGCAGCGCAGCGATATCGAGCTGGATGTTAATGGAATGGCGATTAATCCGACCGCTCGGCAGTACCCCCGCGATTTTATACAGACAGGCATATCTGTTATTGACGGAATGAACACACTTATCCGGGGCCAGAAACTTCCTATTTTTTCCGGTAACGGCCTGCCGCATAATGAACTCGCCGCTCAGATTGCACGGCAGGCAAAGATACGCGGAACAGATACCGAATTTGCTGTTGTCTTTGCTGCAATGGGAGTAAAGCACGATGTGGCACAGTTTTTCATCCGTTCCTTCGAGGAAAGCGGCGTGCTCGAAAATGTCGCACTGTTTCTCTCTCTTGCAGACGACCCTTCCATCGAGCGGCTCATTACACCGAGAACTGCGCTGACACTTGCCGAGCACCTGGCATTCAACGAGGATATGCACGTTCTTGTTATTATGACCGATATGACGAATTATTGTGAGTCTCTGCGTGAAATATCAACTATCCGCGGCGAGATACCCTCACGAAAGGGCTACCCGGGATACCTCTATTCGGACCTGGCCGAGCTTTATGAACGCTCCGGAATGATTAAAGGACATAATGGTTCAATTACGTCATTGCCCATACTTACAATGCCCAATGATGACATATCTCATCCGATACCCGACCTTTCCGGATATATAACCGAGGGCCAGATTGTGTTCGAAAGAGAAATGGATGGAAGAGGCATTTATCCCCCGATTGCAGGACTGCCCTCTCTTTCACGTTTAATGAAGGATGGTATCGGTGAGGGAATGACCAGAGAAGACCATCCCCATCTTGCAAGTCAGCTCTTTGCTGCCTATAGTTATGTAAAAGATGTACGCAATCTCGCTTCTGTAATCGGAGAAGAGGAGTTGACTCCTCTGGACCATGATTATCTTGAATTCGGAAGGGAGTTTGAGCAGAAGTTTGTTTCACAACGCAAAGACGAAGAAAGAAGTATCGAACAGACCCTGAATCTCGGATGGGAAGTTTTAAAGTTCCTCCCGGTCGAAGAGCTGCACAGGATTACCGAAGAGGAAATAGAGAAATTCTACGGAGCATAGCGGGTATTAATAATGGCGCAGCTTAATTACGCACCTACGAAAACAAATTTACTCAGACTCAGAAATGACCTGAAGTTTGCTCAGCAGGGCTATGAGCTTTTAGACCAGAAAAGAAATATCCTGATTATCGAGCTTCTGGCGCTCGTTGACCAGACCGTGGATTTTCAGAGCAGGGTTGAAAATGCCCTCGCCAGGGCATATAAAGCCCTCGAAGAGACGGTTTTTGACATGGGAAAACTTAAAGTTCAATACCTGACCGGGGCTGTCAATATTTCAACTGATATTACCATACGGACCAGAAGGGTCATGGGGGTCAGCCTCCCCGTAATTGAAACAACATTCGTCGAACACTCTCCTTACTACAGCCCAATGGGAACCAGTTTCTGGATCGATACATCTTTGCAGTCTTTTAAGGAGGCTCTCAGGCTGCTTGGAAAACTCTCCGAGCTGAAAATATCCGTATTGAGGCTTGCCAATGAAGTAAAAAAGACTATAAGAAAGGTCAATGCACTTGAAAAAATAGCAGTTCCTAATCTTAAGGAAACTGTTTATTATATTGAAGGCAGGCTTGAAGAGAATGAACGGGATATGTTTGTTCTCATGAAAATGGTTAAGGAAAACCTCGAGAAAAAAAGACGCCGAAACGATGGAGAAAAATCGTGAGTAATCCCATTAAAAGAATAATGGTCTATGTCGATGGAACCGAACAGTCTGTTACTGCTGCTCAGTATGCAATATGTCTTGCGTCCTTTTCCGGCGCAGAGCTTATTGCCTACTACGTTATAAACACCAGGGCCGTGGAAGACCTTCTTAAAGCAAGAATATTCCTAAAAGACGAGCAGGTTGAATATGAGCATGATATGGAAGCCGATGCCGAGCGGTATCTTAATTATATCAATGAGCTTGCTGTTAAAAAAGGTGTATCGGTTATTAAAAAACGCAGCAGGGGAAGTGTTCATAGGGAAATAGTCGATTCCATTGAGGCCGATGATGTTGACCTTCTGGTTATTGGTGAGCTGTCACGAATCAGGAGCAGAAGGGATGAGTTTTTTGATGAGACCGAAAGGGCGATGCGTGCTGTTTCCTGTTCTGTCTTAATTGTCAAAGATGAAGATAGGGTCTGGGAAATGTACGAGTCGCTCGTATAACGTAAAAATTAAAATGAATGTTGTTTTAAGTTATAGAATTTCAGGAGAAGTGTAGTATGGCATTGATTGACCTGGTTGTAGAGAAAATTGTAAAAATCCCACTGGAGTCGCAGGACAAGCCTGATATTTTACGCGAGCTTGTCCGGATATTGAAGGACGCCGGTGAAATTGATGATTTTGATGCTGTACTGCAAGGGGTTCAGGATCGTGAAGATAAACAGAGCACCGGACTGGAGCAGGGTATTGCCGTGCCTCATTGTAAAAGTGCTGCCGTCTCCAGCCTGAAACTCGCTATCGGTATTGCCCCTCAGGGAATCGATTTTGACTCGATGGATGGCCAGCCGACAAATCTCTTTTTTCTTTTAATAGCTTCACCTGGTCTTTCCGGCCCTCACGTCGAAGCTCTTGCAGAAATAGCAAAACTGTCCCGCTCGAAGGCTGTTTGTAAGGCTCTGGTTCATGCCGAAAGTGCTCAGGAAGTGGTTGAATTGCTGAAAGGCTCTTAACGATATAATTCGTCTTGGGTGATTGGATTTTTTCATTTCAAAATAAGCGAAAAAATATTTCTGATGGTTCATTGGAAAACGGTGCAATCGGGGTGGGTGGACGATTTTAGAACTGCAGTCATCGCTTGCCCCGCCCAACTTGAGCTGCTAACGGCCTGAGACCCACGCGAGATTCGGCCACCGGGGCACCCCGCCCAGCCAGGCAGCCCAGAACGGTGAAATCAGCCCAATCCACAAGGGATGGGGCGAATTGCCCCCCCCTCAATATTCGCCGAAAAACGCAGATTCACGGTGGTCCGACGCCGGCTTGACAAGCTCAGCTGGTCTCAAGGAATGACATCATCTCACACGTCCATCATGCTCTGTCGAGTTGTTTGGAAGTACTGCCTGCGATTTGGTAGAATGCCTGATAAGAAAGGCAACTCAGCTTGTCCGATGATTTTTTCAAGAAACTTGCGGCTGATGGGGTAACTTTGCCGTGCTTACTGCCATAACTTAATGATGACAAGAACAGATTCCAACAGCGATTCGTTGCTTGACGACGCTATTCGGCGCGTGCGCAAAGGCGACAAAGGCGCTTTTGAGGTGGTTGTTCGCCGGTTCGAGCGGCCGCTTCGGGCGTGGCTGGCAGTGCATGCTCCGCCGGGTGTAGACATCGATGAACTGGCCCAGTGGAGTTTTGTTCAGGCTTTTACTCGACTGGATGATTACGAATTGGGAACGAACTTCGGCGCATGGTTGTTTACCATTGCCCGATTTCGGCTCAAGACCGAGGTCTCCCGGCTTCGAAGAGTTGCCGACTACCGCGTCCGCTATGCCCCGGATCTGTTGCAGCGAGAACTTGAACGTAGGGCGAGTGAGCCGCCGGGATTAAAAGAGGCCCGGCTCGAACACCTAAGGGGCTGTCTCGGGCAGCTCGGCGAGGATCTATATCGATTCATCCGATGGCGATATGTAGAAGAAATCCCCCTGGAGGAGATGGCCGCTCGCAGCGGTCGTTCGGTGACGGCTGTTAAGAAGCAGTTGTGGAAGCTGCGCCGCAAGCTTCAGGCATGTGTCGAGGCGGCAATGGCAGCTGAAGGAGAAGCATTATGAAAGAGAACGAACGCTTCATTGAGCTGTGGAACGACTACCTGGAAGGAGAGCTTGATGAATCCGGAACTGCGGAGCTTCGGGCTCTTCTCGCTGCTGACGAGGATCTGTTGCGACTGGCGGCGGACAGCTATGAAATGCATCGCATGCTGGGGTTTATTGCCCAGGAGAGTGACTCGCGACATGAGACTTTTGTCAGCGAGACAATGGCCCGGCTGCCCGCGGGTGATAGCGACTTCGTTGAGGGAGTTATGCAGCGTCTGGGATGCGGTGCAACCGGCAAAGGCAAAAGAACAGGTGTACTCGACGCCAAATGGCGCATGGCTATTGCAGCCGCTGCCGCCATTGTCGTGATCGCGAATGTTCTTCTATTGCGTCCTGAGCCTGAGAAGAGGATTGCCAGGATCACCGGATTGAGCGGATCGCTGCAATGGACGGGTGATAACGGCCGGGTCGTTCACGATCTGAATCTGGGGGCGGAACTGCCTGGCGGTACAGTCGAAGGAATGACACCGGAGTCTTGGTTTGAACTGCAGTTTAACGACGGCTCGGCTGTTACGATTTCTGGGAACTCCACACTTACTTTTTCGGATCTTGGGCAGAAGAAACTGTATCTGAAAGAGGGCAGCATCTCGGCCCAGGTGAAGCCCCAGCGGAAAGACAAGCCAATGCGTGTGTTTACCCGGTCTGCCATGCTGGAAGTCCTGGGAACGCAGTTCGAAGTAGAGGCGGAGCTTGGCGCTACAACGCTGAACGTCGGTGAAGGCAAAGTACGGATCAAGCGACTCAGTGACGGCGCCACGGTCGATGTGCCCGCTAAGCACAGAGCCATAGCGGTTGCCGGCCGGGAGATGCTGGCTGTGCCGGCACCGGAAGCGGTCAGTCACTGGAGAAGCCAACTGGATTTGGGCCCTGAAGGTACGTATGGGAAGTGGTCGCCAAAGACAGCCAGCGAAAAGGTCAAGCTTGCTGCCGTCCCTCTGACCGTGCCCCAGGGACTGACTATCTACACAGCGGCACTGGGAGTGTCCCGTGGCGACACACAACCGGTTGTCCTTCAGCCGGGTTGTCGTATGCGAGTGAGAGGACACATCTCTTCGGCCCACAAGGTGTATTTTGGGATCACCGTCATGTATCCTGGCGGAGGATTTGCGGGGCGTTTTGATACCATTCGCCCTGCTTCAGATTTTGCGGCCGGTGCAGACTTCGAGGTTGTTCTCGACCTTCGGGACTTCCGGCTCGATCCTTCGCTCGGTGAAATCAAGGGCAAGCTGCCCGACACGCCCTTTCATCTGGTGGTCGAGACAATGTGGTGCCATACCCTGGACCAGGCATCAGGGCTGGAATTGACCGAGGTGGAATTGTTGCCGCCCAAGATGTCGGCGGGTTCAACAGTGGAGGCGCCGCAATCCCCCGTCATGGATATCTGGGCGGCCACGTCGCAAGGTAATCTGGCGGTAGTCAAGGGCCATCTTGCCGCCGGGGTCGATATTGACGCTGTCTTTGTTGCGCCGGGGGTAATCGCTTCCGGAGCGACCCCTCTACACATGGCGGTCCTTTCCGATCAGCGTGAAGTGGCTCGGCTTCTAGTGGACGAAGGCGCCAACATCAATGCCCGCGCCAAGGAGGAATACGGAGGTACACCGCTGCATTGGGCAGCCGCCTTGGGACGCGTGGAAATGGCCGGATATTTGATTGACGCCGGCGCGAACGTGAATGCCGGAGACAAGAACGGCTATACACCGTTAGATGCAACCGCTCTGGATCAGTTTTCCCAAAGCAAGTCCAGACTCGCGATTGCTGAGCTTCTCCGGAAGTCCGGCGGCGAATCGAAGCGGCCAGTACAGGAATGAAGGTATGAATGGATGGGCAACAGCAGATGTCAATGACGGCCGCAGCGGACGATACCGGACTCCTACAATGACAGTTCGGGAATCGGATGCCGGCGTAGTCGAACTAAGCCCATATCTGGATTACCGAGAGCCGTGATTGGAAAACCAAACTCTCCCAGGATGGCTCAGAGAACATAAACAACTACATAATTCAGAGTTTACATTGCTGCTTTGATGCAGCCGAAGGGGACGGAGTCTGACCGTTAAAGGTGCAGCACATTCAGAAGCGGTATGAGGACAGATTTTGAAGTTAATTGGTCATCTATCACGGGACAATGCCAAGAAGGACCAAGCACCCGAAGGGCCCATGGGATTGTTGAAACGGACAAGCTGTGGGAGGATATCTTCACAATGAGATACATATTCGCGTTGGTTCTAGTCATAGCAACTGCAACCGTATCGGTTGGCGACTGGCCCGGTTTTCACGGGCCCGACCGCGATAACAGGTCAAGGGACAAGGGATTGCTTAAAGCCTGGCCCGAAGGCGGCCCTCCGCGTATATGGGAAACGGCTGGTATTGGCGAGGGATACTCCACGGTTGCGATCGTTGACAACAGGATCTATGCGACCGGAGCTGTCGGGAATGATTGCATTGTTACTGCACTCGACGTCCACGGGAAGAAGCTCTGGGCCCGAGAAAACGGCAAGGCATGGAACAGGAGCTATCCGGGCACCCGCTCGACCCCAACTATCGCAGCCAGTCTGCTCTATCATCTCAGTGGGATCGGTAATCTCATATGCCTAAAGGCTGACAGTGGCGATGTCGTATGGTCCTGCGACATAATGAAGGAATTCGGCGGCCGCAATATCACATGGGGACTGGCCGAATCGCCACTGGTTTTCGGAGAGAAGGTGATCTGCACTCCGGGCGGAGAGAATGTCAGTATGGTCGCACTCAACAGGCAGACCGGCGAAGTCATCTGGAAGTGCACAGGCGCAGGCGACAGACCTGGTTATGCCTCTCCAATCCTGATCGAATACCAGGGGCTCAAACAGATTGTGACTGTAATGTCGGAATCGGTCGTCGGGGTCCGGGTCTCAGATGGCAGGCTTTTGTGGAGGTATCCACATAAGGTCTATGCCGACGAGAACATAACTACGCCGCTCTTTCAAGATGGTTTCGTCATTGTCTCCGGTTGCGGAAGGAGGGGAACAACTTCGCTTCAACTTCGCGTGTCGGGTGATGAGTGCTCGGTAAAAGAGCATTGGCGTAACGAGACGCTGGACAACAAACAGGGTGGGATCGTTCTGGTTGACGGGAGAATTTACGGATATGCCGAGAGTCAGAATAGGTCTGAACCATGGATGTGCATAGACTTCAAGTCAGGTGATACGATCTTCCAATCCGCCCCACTGGAGTCCTCCTATAAGTATAAGAACGGCTGTCTCACCTATGCCGACGGGATGTTCTATCTGTTCTCTGATGATGGCAACATGGCGCTGGCTAAGACGACATCGATGGGCTTTGAAGTCGCAGGCAGATTGAGGCTCAAGGACCCGGGAGAACGTCCTACCTGGGCGCATCCCGTTGTCCACGCCGGGAGACTTTATCTGAGGTATGGCGACAAGCTGGCAGCCTATGATGTCTCCGAATCAGTTGATAAGAAGAACGAATGACGGGGGAATGAACGGTTTTTCACGGAGTGAATTAGTGTTTGTGATTCCAAGTAAGAATAGACACGTTTCAGGTTTGAAAGAAGGCAGATGGACTGGACGATCGTCCTCCGGAGACACCATCCGGCGGAGCGGTCGAAGTCTGTTGCTGATTGTCATTCTGACAGCAATAATTGCTCTGATATCAGGCTGTAAATCCTCCCAGTACGCAGAATGGGCCGACCGCGCTGCTTATAGTGCGGTCTCCGAGGCGCAGGGCGCGGCTCTGGGCGAGGCATACCAGTTCGACATCACATACAACCCGGTGGACTGCAATCACTACCTGAGGCAGGCCGAAGGCATTGACGGTAATGACGTGCACGTATTGACAGTGGAAGACGCCCTGAAGGTAGCCTTCCACAACAGCCGGTCCTTTCAGACGCGAAAGGAGGCACTTTACAGCTCTGCCCTGTTTCTGGCTAACGTCTCACGCGGATGGGAAGGCCTATTGCCCAGCGGCGGTGTCGATGCGGTTGGTGAAATGACCCGGACATCGCGAGGAGGTCCGGAGGGCGGCCCCGACAACACGAATCGGTATATCAGTGCCGATGGTAACTACTCACTTGCAAAACGACTGGTCGGGGGCGGGATGCTGACACTCGGGGCCTCGCTGGACTATGTTACGAATTTCCTGGGACTGTCGGATACGATGGCCGGCTCACTTGTGCAGGCCACCTTTACCCAACCCCTGCTTCGAGGTGCATGGAAGGATCTGGCCTTCGAGGACCAGCACCGCCTTGAAAGGGACTTCTTGATTGAGGTCTATGAGTTTGACCGGTTCCGACAGACCTTTGCGGTCAATATCATGCAGCAGTACTATCGAGTGTTAACGCTGAGGGATACGCTCGAGAACAGTCGGACCAACATCAAGAGGCTCACCACGGCGTACTTGACGACCAAGGCGTTGGTCGAGGGCGGACAGTTGAGGAGGACTCAGGCCGATCAGGCCGAACAGAACCTGCTCGGCTCACAGATCAGCTTCGAGCAGACGCAATTGGCATATTCCCAGGCCCTCGATAACTTCAAGATCGCGCTGGGGCTTCCGATATCAAGGGAGCTGAATTTGGATTATCCAGGCGCGCTGAAACGACTCAACGAGAATGGCCCACAGCCTTTGCCGTTTGCTGAATCCAGTGCAATTGACACTTCCTTCGTAACCGACACTACACTGCTGAGGGCCAGGGCAGGCGCCCGTGACGCCGAAAAGGACGTCGAGATTGCGGAAAACGACTTCCTGCCTCAGCTCGATCTGGAACTGGCCGCCTCGGCTCCGGGGACGGACAACGCTCAGCCGGCCCGTATTCAAACACACCGCCATACCCGAAGCGCGAGGTTGGTGTTCAATTATAACCTTGACCAGACAGACAACCGCGACGCCTACCGAAACGCGATGATTTCGCGCAATCGGGCGAAGAGGAATCTCGCAGAAGTCGAGGACACCACTACACTCGACGTGCTCAACTCATTCCGCTCGCTCAAACAGTCGAAAGAGAGCTATGTGCTGCAGGCCAAGAGTGTCGCAATCGCCAAGCGCAGGACAACGCTCGTCGGCATCGAGCGGCAACAAGGGGAGGCTTCGACGCGTGACGTTCTCGAGGCGGAAGATGCGCTGAACAGTTCGCTCAACGGCCTGACAAGTTCGCTGGTCAACTATACCATCACCAGACTCGAGTTCCTCGCGAGCCTGGGCATGCTTGAGGTCGCTGCCGACGAAGTGCTGATCGAACGAGAGATCCCCTTCGGATACGACCGACTGCAGGAGAGATACCGCTATCTGAACTCGCGGGAACCCGATGAGAATCAGGCCACGACTGCAGCGTCGAGAGAATCCGGCGAGGCCGAGACCACAGAAGAAATGCAGGGACCATTTGCAGAGAAGGCTCATTAGAAAGGCAGGAGAACGATACATCAGATGAAGAACACACTACTTTCAGTTCTGGTCCTGACTATAGCAGTTGCCGGATGTAGGCGTACTGGCGAAGGCGGCTCCTCTCAGCCGGTCGCTGAAGCAATCGTAGAGACACTCACTATAACCTCAACGGAGAACGGGACGGTGGACGCCGAAGAACAGGTCGTTATCGCCAACGAGTTGAGGTGGTCCGTGATCATTAGGGACGTAGTCGAGGAAGGCACGATTGTCAAGGATGGTGAACTGATAATCGAGTTCGAGTGCAAGGCGCTTGAAGATGCTATTGACCAGAAGATACTCGAACTTAACAGTGCGGAGCTGGCGCTGGAGCAGGCCAAAAAAGATCTTGTCATGGCAGAGAAACAGCATGCCATCTACATCGAGGAGGGCAAGAACGGACTGAAAAATGCGGAAGATGTGCTGGAGCGATACGACTCACAGGGCGGTGAAAGGGAGAAGAGCCTGACGGATGCCGACCGCTTGATCACGATGTCGGAGAAGACACTGAAGATTGAACAGGAAAGGCTCGACTTCAAAAAAACGGTCAACGAAGACCCCAATTTGGAAAAACCATACAGCGACAGTGAGCTCGAGTCCGATGAACTCGCCGTCGAGAACCTGAAGAACAACCTGGAGAAGGCAGAGGCCGCCAAGAAACTGCTCATAAAATACGATGTCCCCCAGCAGATCCGACAACTGACCACAACGGTCAAAGAAGCCAAATTAACCCTTGAAAAGGCCGAACTCAGCCAGGAGGCCGAATTGAAATGGAAAGCTCAGGAAATAGCCAGCAAGGAAACAAGTCTCAAGCAGCTCCAGAAGCAGATGGAAGAACTCAGAGAGGATGAGGCGAATCTCAAAGTGACCGCAGAAAGGGCCGGTCTGGTGCTCTACAACCCCGGCTGGAAAGGGGACGGTCTGCGGATCCAGATCAAGGAGGGCGAAGAGATTTACCCCAGGCAGAAATTGATGGAAATACCCGACATGACAACGCTCCGTATCAGGACGATGCTCTTCGAGGCCTTGAGGGAGTATGTGACGGTAGCAGGCGGTCACAAAGAGCACAAAGTCGTGGAGGCGGAGATCGAGGCCTATATCGGCGAGGCCTTCAAAGACCTTATTACACGGGTCGCGACTGGCACCCTGCCCAAGGAACAATTCGAATCCGAAGCCATCAAGATCAAGACCGATGGTATCATCCCCAAGATCAAACAGACGGTCATTGGCGGAAGAATGACGAAGGAACAGGCCAAGCGTTTCTATGAACGTCTCAACGAACAGGAAGCCGAAGTGGCCCTCCAGATGGGCGGCACCCCAGCGTATATAGAGATCGACTGGGACGAACTGCCTGACGTATCGCGGGCGCAGACGGCCAGTGGTCAACCCGAAAACCAACAAGGAACGCAGGCCATCGTCGTCCTCGATGCATTTGCACAGAAGAGACAGATCATGGGTCGGATTGTCGAGTCTTCCCCGCTTCCCAAGAACACGGGGCCGGAATGGCTGCAGACCGGGACCAAGGCCTACGACCTCTATGTGGCCGTCGACTGGGAAGCCAACGGCTTGATTCCAGGGAAGAATCTCAGACCCGGCATGGGCGGCAAGGTAACGCTGATCCTCGATGAAATCGAAAACGCACTGACCATTCCAGTCCTGTCGGTGTACAACAAAAAGGATAAATATTTCTGCATGAAGCTTATTAACGGCGATCCAACGGAAACGGAAATCACCCTGGGTAAGATGAACGAAAGCCGGGTGCAGGTGCTCTCAGGCCTGAGCAAAGGGGACAAAGTCCTGCTCGTGGCCAAGGCCGACGAAGGCATCAAGTCAGAAACCTCCGAAGATGAAGGTGATATTCCCTCAGGGGATACTGGTATCAAGGAAGGTGTATAGATGGAACCGGTTATCCATCTCGAATCAGTCACTAAGACCTATTGTGTGGGGCTCGGCGTAACGGCCTTGGACAACGTCGAACTCGTTGTTCCGGAGGGTCAATACGTTGCCGTCATGGGTTCCAGTGGCTCGGGTAAGAGTACCATGCTCAATCTTCTCGGGTGCCTGGACCGGCCAACCAGCGGAAAGTACTATCTGGGCGGCGATGATGTCTCCACCTTCTCAGACAACCGACTCTCGGAGACCCGTAATACCCGCCTCGGTTTCATTTTCCAGTCTTTCAATCTCATCCCCTGGATGACCGTTACTCAAAATATCGAGATACCATTTTTCTATAAAGGCATCTCCAGAAGAAAACGAAACCGAAAGAGCGCTGAACTCGCGGAGATGGTGGGACTGGGACAACGCATGGACCATCGGCCCGCCGAGTTGTCGGGCGGGCAGATGCAGCGTGTCGCCATAGCCAGAGCACTCTCAAACGACCCGCTGGTCTTGCTCGCGGACGAACCGACGGGAAATCTGGACACCGACACAGGAAACGAGATCATGGAGGTTTTCTCCGATCTCAGCGCGCGCGGCAAGACTATCATCATGGTCACCCATGAATCACACATTGCCGAGCACGCAGACCGTGTCGTCACCCTGAAAGACGGCAGGATTGAGGCGGATATAATGAACAGCAGGAAGGGACATCATACACATGGGTAAGTTCGTCGATATCATTCTGCTCGCCCTGCACAGCCTCTCGGTCCATCTGGTGCGTTCGGGACTGACGATGCTCGGAATCGTGTTCGGTGTATGCAGCGTCAGTATCATGCTGGCTATACAGACCGGCGCCAGCAAGGAGGCGCAGGAAAAACTCAGTATCCTCGGCAGCAACAATGTGATCATAAATTCGATCGAACCGGCTCGAGAGACGAGCGGCAGCGGGAGACAAATCACTGTCCTCAAGGAATACGGCATAACATCCGGCGATATCAAATGCATTGTCGACAATGTACCCGGGGTAAAGGACTATGCCACGGTACACAAAGTAAAACTGAGATACTACTGTCCGGAAGACCAGAAGCGATACTCGCTGGTCATGGGCGTCACGCCCAATTATGCCGATATCCTCAACCTCCATATCGTGCAAGGCCGCTTCATTTCGAGTGTGGACATGCTTCACGGAACGTGCTACTGCGTCATCACCAAGACGCTGGCAAGAAAGGCGTTCAAGTGCTTGAATCCTGTCGGCAAGACGGTCCGATTGAAGGGGCAGCCGTTCGAGATCATCGGCGTGATCGATTTCATACCCTCAAAACTGGGAATCAGCGAGGAAGACATTCCGATCTTTATCCCGAAGACCACCAAGGAGGGACGATTCGGGCAGATCAATGTCAACTGGAACGAGGGCACCATGATCGCAGAGGATGTCCAGGTGGATCAGTTGATTCTGCAGATGACCGATGAATCGGCAGTGATCCAGGCGTCTCCCATTGTCAGGTCCATCATGGAGAAGAACCACGACAAGCTGGAGTACGCCATCATGATTCCCTTAAAGCTGATTCAGGCTAAGGCCGAGCAGCAGAAGATATGGGATATGATCTTCATTGCGATTGCTTCTATTTCACTCGTCGTTGGTGGAATCGGCATTATGAATATCATGCTGGCGAGTGTGACCGAGCGTACCAAAGAAATCGGCATAAGGCGAGCCCTCGGGGCAAAGAAGCGCGAAATCGTCATACAATTCCTTATTGAGGCGATGCTGATAACCACGCTGGGGGGGCTGATCGGCGTAATTATGGGTTATTTCATCCCCCCAATGCTGAAAGATGTTGTTGATGTTACACCAATTGTCTCTGTTTCGATGCTCATTGGTCCTTTGTTGATGGCCGTCGGTGTGGGTGTTGTTAGCGGTCTCTACCCGGCCAGACGTGCAGCATCTCTCGACCCGATTGAGGCATTACGACATGAATAGGCACTTGCATGACTTCTGGTGGCAATAATTCAGACTTAATATGAAGGATGTGTTTATTGATTAAAGGAAATTTAGAATGAAGAAAGTTAACGCATTGATTTTATTGATCACATTGCTCGTAGTATTTGGACAGACCGGGAAAGCAGCGGCTGCGGCACAGGAAATCGGCATATGGACGGCTGCAGCAAGAGGCAACATTGATGCTATAGAGCAGCACCTGAAAGCGGGTACTGACATCGATGCCATGGAGCCGCAAGGTGGCAGCACACCGTTGATGGTTGCTGCTGCTTTCGGCCAGGCCAACGTTGCTGAACTGCTGATCGAAAAGGGGGCAAATGTCAACGCTCGAAGCAGCGACGGGGGGACGGCTTTGCATGGAGCGGCCTTTTTCTGCCACGCTGAGATTGTGAAGCTGCTTCTGGCCAAAGGCGTCGACATCGGTGCGGAGAATGTTCGGGGGGAGACAGCTCTCTATGGTGTGACGGCGCCCTGGAGCCAGGATGTGGAGGGCATTTACGGCTACATCGGCGGACTCCTGAAGATGCCATTGGATATGGAGAGGATCAAGGCGGAGCGTCCGGCGATGGTCGCCATGCTTCACAAGGCATCTATTGACCTTGCACGATCACGAAAGGCGGCCAAAAACGACGGGGATGGTTTCAGAGGATCATATTTCTGTAACGGCGAAATCCACGTCAATACGTACGGTATGCCGGAAGGTAGGCCGCTCACGGCCGGCTATCAGGACTTCAAGCCCTCCTGGTCGAAGACCGGTGACA
>JACNGQ010000397.1 GCA_014384025.1 Planctomycetota bacterium
AATGGGTAGCAGACCGAAAAAAGCCGGTCCACCGATCGACATCAACAGTAATCTGCACCAGCTCGACCCAGGGTAGAAAGCTGTACAGCAGTCGACGTAAGGTAATAGCCTCATCAGGCACGACCTTCTGCAAAGCATGCAGGTGTAATGTGCCATCGGCTGCCAGCGAAAGGTGTCCATCATCTACCTTTACCGCATCGCGATGCGTCTATCATAATCGAAGTTCCTTGGCCACTTGCGTCATCAACGATGCAATTTGCTCCGCGATGCGTCTATCATAATCGAAGTTCCTTTGGCAATCTTGAAGGTAGGTTAAAGGATTATCCGCAACAGCCAGGCGTGTCTGGTCTTGTTTTTTGAGTTGCTGCCATTGCTGAGGGGACAAAAGATAGTCATCAAAAGCCTGATACCGGCGACTTCCGGTCACGGCAATATCACCGGAACGCAAGCCATCTTGCAAGCGGTCAAAAGCAGCCAGCTCATAATAATTGGGGTTAATGCTCTCCTCCGTCAAAGTGTGCCGTTTCCAACGTTTCCGTTTCAGGTGATACATACTCTCTGGTGATGGCTTCTTGGCTGGAATACGTAACCAGGCAAGGGGAGTTCTGTTTGCCTTGGTAGCATCGACAACTAACAAATCGTCAAGGGCTTGCTGTTGTGCTGGCGACAATACCTGCGTCAGTCGGCTGTATATGCGCTGGCTGGCAATGCGCTGCACACGCCATACCAGTCGTTCGAGGGCGAGGATGGGTGGTGCGATGAGTTCGTGCTGGCGCATCCATACCATAGCTGCATCCACCAGTGGCAACGCTTCGTCACTTTCCATGGCAAAGGGCAACAGGTAGCGGGTTAGCGGCATTACGTCAGACCGGGTACATGGACGGTAACCATACTGTTGACGGATTTCTTCCAAGTGGTCATATGGTGTTTTCTCAGCGCGGTGTTTTACGGGCTAAGCCCGAAAACCTTCCGCGCTCGTTTGCCGTATTGAGCAAAAGCGGTCGCCGGTAAATCCAACTGTTCAGCTACGTATACCACGAGCCGTTCGGGAATAGCCGTCATATTCGTCAAGGACCGTCAGGGAAAACGTAGTGTGCATATCTGCAACGCCACCCCTAACTTATTATGAGCGCTACGATGACGGCTAATGAAGGCCACATCTTCAGGATGAAGCGTATAATATCGGGACATCTCTGCCATTGAGAGATTTTCAGGAATCGTCGTAAATAATAGTCGTTGCTCTGGTGTCAAAACACGAGGGCTTTTGTCAAGCATCAATTTATCCCATCAGATGTTGCAGTTTCTTCTTGAGTTGTAGGCGGCTGGGTAATGTGTAGCGGGCCGTAGTGGCAATGGCAGGCATACCATCATGGGTTTGGTGGCCCAGATAAACAGCAATTTCTTCCAACCACCAGCCTGCCGCCCGCGCACGGTGAGCGAAATCATGGCGCAAATCATGGACAAAACCGCGCAAAGCAGATAGGTATGCTTTGACCGTTTTGGGGGCACGGAAGGTGAGCGATTGGGCAAAATCCTGTAGAATTTCGGGGTCAGAAGACATCAAAACTCCTTGCTAACTTACTACAACTAGCGGGCGGAACATTTTATCCGACGAGTTTTACAGCGAAACTCCCCGGATTGCCTACACCTGGCACAGCAATTACAGTGGTAACCAGCATGAATTCCAGGCATTTACTGCAAATATTCATGATTATCCACAGTAAATTATACGACAAGCGGAAGGCGTGCTGACGAAGCGTCAGCATCGCACCGCGGATGACACGAGTTGCAAAGCTAAAAATCACCTTAACGCCAAAATCCCTGAAAAAAATATCATGACCCTGTAGTGCGCCATGTAATTGTTGATTAGGAGTGCCCCTTAAATTGGGACTGGAACTGCTGAGACGTTCCAGACGCACCTTGTTTAGGTATACCCGGTTAGGAAACGAAGGGCCGAAACTGCGAAAGCAGATGCCAAACAGAGCATACAGGGAAAAGGCGGATGAAGTCGAAACCACTGTAGACCAGAACTCCGTCAGCGTCAGGTGTGAAGGATAAAAGCTATACTGCCTGAATCCAAGTCCTCAAGGGTATAATCTGGTCAGTGGTGTATCAGTGGTCGAAACGCCATTCCAGAGAATGCGTCTGGAATTTACATCTGTAGACGCACTCAGTTTCTCTGGCTTGCCCTTAAATTAAGGGATTAAAGGGACGAACTGGACATCCTAACACACCGCATCTTTGAATCAACAGGAACATGGGATTGCCTGTAGCTGGTTTAGGAGACCATTTCAAACCAGGGGCCAGATATTTCTCGAGAGGCGGAGTCGGCCACAGAGTGCACTCGGTGGTGTGACTTTGCAATTTCTTCACCACAAGGTTGGCCCCCGAAATGAAATGGTCTCCATTTTGGGCAGATTTTAATTGCATAAATCTTGGAATATACCCTTTGGAGGGGATATGCAAACCCCAATATGAAAAATCATCTTTACGTCTTAGCATCATAACTCCACTATAGGAAATTCCCATCAAAAAATCCCTTAAAAAAATAAACAACACAAAAATTTTCACTGGTAATCGCGAATGAAATGATACCAGTAACTCGCCCATGGATTTTTAGGGTCTTCCCTGAGCGCGGTTGAGGCGCCGGGTTGAGTAGGCGAAGCCGTATCGAAACCATCGAAACCAATGAAACCTTATGATTTTGTTGTTCCAAAAGGTTCTCCTTTATGAACGGCATCTATAATTTGTGATAGAACCATCACCACTGACATCACCTGGCTGATATTCGCAAGTATAACAAATATCAAGCACTGAGATTTCAGCTCCTTTGACCCAGATATCGACTAGCTGGAAAGGCATTCTTCAGAAGGTCTATGTCCATTCATTCGTCTTTGACCAATAATCGCGCCGCCCTTGCAGGGACAAGCTGACTGGGTAGGCAATAAGGAGCCACTGGTCGGCCCGGTGGGAATGTAAGCTGTTCACACGCCGTCATATTATCCTTGTCCTGCTGGTAGGCAATATGCCCATAGAGGCTAAGAAGAAAATCGTCTTTCCGTCCGAGGGACCACAGCCCATACAGGTACTCTGCCAGCGGCCAATCATCTGTCCAGTCGTCGAACCGGGACATGCCACAGAGCTGACCGCCCCCGCTAAGTCGTGCTTCGACCACTCGATTGGCAAGATCCGACGGCAGAAGACCACTTGACAATAATTCCGGGTAATAACGATAGTTTGTATAAGATGCCATTAGTGTGTCCGTAAGACTCCTGGGGCGTTCGACCGCCTCAATACACGGTGGCAACCACCAATCTGCCGGGTCCTCGGGCCAAGTCATGCGAATCGCTGCAACAGTATCCCTCGCCAGCGCCTCGGCAACCTCACGTATGGTGTTGCTTGGGGTAGAGGATGACGCGTTGACGCGCCTGCAAAGCTCAGCCCAACGTTCAAGACCCTTAGCCAGCCATACATTGGTGTGAAAGTACCTTCGGCCCATGGAATACAGGTCTTCATCCGCCGGCCCAACTACCAGGCCGCTGCCGTCCTTCTCCGCTTCTCTACGGAGTCTCAGGACATGCTCCGCCATGCTGTCCAGTATGCGAAAGCTCTCGTCCCACCAGCCTTCCGTACCCGCGCGTTCCTCCAAGATGCCCGCGGTGTGGAGTAGCTGTCCGTACTCACCCAGACACGCGGCGGGGTATGTCAGCCTTCCGTCGTCATGCACCATGTTCAGCAGCCAGTATCGCCAGAGTTGCGCGGCGCGCCTTTTCATGCCCCAGGCCGACAGAGCATCGACAACGGAGATGATTATCTGGGGAAAACCGTCGACCACACTCCTACCGTAGGACCCCAAGCCATACTTCGGATGGTCCCCCTGAAATGTCGCATCAATGTGCGCCAAGCCCGTCTTGACCGACAGGTCTATAAGCGGATGCCCTAAATTGACCTCCGGGTTTGTCTCAAGCCGTTCGATGTTCCCATTGATGACATTAGGGTCGATACCCTGTTGCACAGTGGGTCGGGGTAATAGAGAAAGCACCTTGTCAAGATCGGGCGCTCCCGACGCAAGTAACTCCTCGCGGAAAGGGTCCTCGAACGCTTCCCGCCATTCTCGCCACTTCCTCATCGCACTACCGGGCCAACCTTCCCATTTCCAAACTTCCATGATAACCCTCCAACTGTTAGTGCAGGAAAATAATTTAATTGATAATATATCTTATCCCCCATACATCCTTTCTGTCACCTGTCTGACGAGATCACGGAAGTAACAGTAATTGCTAAAGGATATATCCGGGGGTATGCCGTGGTCACAAGCAGGGATGAACCCCCCTTCACCAAAACAATATTCTAATTTGTGTACTACTTCGGCTTTAATCTGTTCTCGTGTACCTGCCATCGCGCGTTTGTCAATACCACCGAAAAAACCGATGTTTTTTCCA
>JACNGQ010000398.1 GCA_014384025.1 Planctomycetota bacterium
GCTGTGATTCAAGGAAGCCAATCATGATTTCCACCGTTTTGAGAGCTTCCCTGCCTGGCGAAATCGGCTCGCCGCTGGACTCCAGCAACTGAACCAACTCTTCGATGCCAGCAGGAATACCTACTTTTGGCCATGGTTCTGGCTGGATTTCCTCGCGGGAGTCTCCCTTATAGATTTCAGCTTTCCGGTCATTAATGAGAATATATCCGTCGCTGCCTACAATCTCTGACCTGGAACCGCTGGGCGTCTTTTTTAGTCCAGCGTAAAAGGCGCGGACGCCATTCTCATAGTGAATATAGCCTGTTGCGCCCGGTTCAGTTTTTGGGTCATGTCCTCCGTCGCCTTGATATTCCCAGTAATCTTCGTAACCTTCCTCCAGTTCAGCGATAACCCATTCAGGAGAGGACTCAGCAAAAAAGGAAATTACATCTATCAGATGTGTTCCATTTCGGAAGAGCATAGCGCGTGGTCCGCTCAGCGTTGTGACGATATACTGAACACTGCCGATTACACCTTCCCTTATCAATTCTCTCGTTTTTCGAAACAAAGGATACCAACGCCTTGTATGGTCGATGGATAAGATAGTATTGTTATTCTCGCATGCCTCGACCATTCGGTCAGCGTCGACCAAACTCGTCGCCATCGGCTTCTCGCAGAAGATGCCGCGCACACCTGCGTTGGCGGAATTGACGACGATGTCTACATGACGGTGGTCAGACGTAGCCACAGTCACGATATCCAACTTCTCGTTTTTCAACATCTCCTGATGGTCAACGTATTTCGAGACATTCGGGCATTTAGATTTCCAACGCTCCACAAATTCGTCCAACACACCTTGCACGATGTCGCAAGCTGCGACAAGTTCGACGTTGGGTAAATCCGCAAACCCGGTGGTATGCGCATTCCCAATCCCTGTGCAGCCGACAACAGCAGCACGGTATTTTGCCATGATTTTTCCTCCTTGACGATTTTAATGTTCTAATTCCTGCAATGCTCCATGTCGCGTGCGATAGCACGCGATAAGTATAACCCTAATACAGATAAAATACAAGAGTTTTAGGAGATAGCAGAGTTCAGGCTTTGTAATTGAGACTAGGTGTAGAGAGTTCTTTAACTCTAATCCGACGCTTTAATCCGCGCCCAGCAAGTCGCTAGTTGCTTTTCGGGGGAGACGGCTCCCGGCGGCGCTTCCCCTACAGACTTGATTGGCAGACGTATCGCGCACAATCATCCTGTACAAGCTCCGAATATCCTGGGCATAAAACCAGCGAAAACGCTATCATGCGATTGTGTTTTGTGAACATCACAATTCCATCTTCTTTACGAGATTCAACGGGGTCATTTTCCTTATTGCGCTTTTATATTCCCCCAAGTAGTGGTGAGTTTACCTGATGGATAAACAACAGAAGTTATGGACAGCCCTTTTGTCATGATATACTTAATATCATCCTCAGTTAGAGCAACATTAAAAATGCCAACATCGTCGATGAGACCGTTGAAGTAATAATCGTTCCCAATGTCTTCCCATATATATCTTCCTATATCCACATAGTTACTTGCAATAATATCTTTGGAATAATCTCCTTTTGCTTTCTCCATTCCATTGATATAGATATAGGTGTTGCTTCCATCGTAAACTCCACAAATAAAATGCCAGTTCCCGTCAATGTAGGAGGAATAATCAGTACCTATGTTATGACCCATTTCCCAGCCATTAACGATAAGTTCCAGCATATTATTATTGGTAATCCTGAATGTTAATCCTCCCTTTTCTTTCCGAATACAGGGTCTGTTCCCGAAAATACCTTTATAGGTTCCGGATTCCGAAGTTTTAGCCCATCCACATATGCTTGCTGAATTTTCAGCATCTAATATACTCTTCTGCACCTCAACATAATCATCCACGCCATCAAACTCCAAAGCCATGCCGAACTTTCCTTTTACCCATTTTGGACCATTCATGAGCTCCCCATCATTACCATTTAAAGAGGAGCCCTTGGCGATTGTGCCTTTGCCCTTGTCAAGGAGCCACATCCCGACAATGTTTTTTTTGTCAATTTTGGCAGAGCTTTGTCCCGTTAACATCAGACTCATGACGATTAAGCTTACACATACCAGGCTTAATCTCGCTACTAATACTAAGACTTTCATTTTTTATTTCCTCACCTGACATCACTTGAAGTGGATTGAATAAAGGTCCGCGTCCTTGATTAAAAAGCGTAAGCGGATAGGTTTGCCAGCTAGCTTGCTCACGTCACTGCCATCCTTCCAGATTACGGCACGTTCGATAGCGTCGCCGAAAATCTCTGGACAGTCCGGCAGGGCGAAGCCATCAAAAGGCTTGCCGCCGACATCCTGGATTTCGACTTGTATGCTGCCCGCGGCGGAGGTCGAGAAATTCATCACCAGCTTGCTCCCTTCAAATACAAGCGGCTTTGTGACGAATTCGCCCCCGCTCAGTGGCCCCCATACTGACACGAATCCGTCGATGCGTAGCGTAAAACGGCGCACACTGAGACTGTTCCCCGTCCAATAGCTTTCGGTCGCGTAAATCGAAAGCTCGTTGGGTGCATCGTCAATTGCCGATTTTGTTTCGACGATGCCCCAAGCCGTACAGTTATCGCCGTAAACCCAGTTGTCCTTCAGCCTAAGACCCGGGCGGATAAACGCTTCACCCCAGCGTTTGAAGTTTACTCCGTCGCGACTGGTCATGAACAGCCCATCGGTTATGGCGGTGCCGTAACGTTGAGATATGCGAGAGCGACGCTCGCGCAACTCGAGCCCGGGTAAAGCTCTCATTGATTCAGACCAGCCGCGGTCCTGGTAGCGCATCGGAAAACCTATGAAAATGTGAGGCGCGCGGTAGTAAGGTTTAATCTGATTGGTGTAAAGATGCTCTTTGGGCGCGCCAGGGTAGTTGAGCCAAACAGGCTCTGTCCAGTTTAGAAAGTCCTTCGACGTGGCGGTTAAGATATCTCGCACCCCATCGCGAAAACCGCGGTGGTATTCCCGATATTCGCCGCGCACCGAATCCCAGAACGCCAGGTTCTGTGAATCGAAGGCACCCTTGGTGATTATGGGCTTGTCGCTCATCAGCGAAAAGTGGATTCCGTCGGGTGACTTGAGAGCGAAGAGCCCGTGCGAATTACGCCCCACAGCCAAAGCCTTGTATCTCGCATCCGGATTACAGTCCGGGTTCTCATCCTTCAATACCGCGACATGAACCGCATCGATTTCCACGGCTTCCACGCTGTCGTCGGACAAGATTATGTTGTTCTTCCTGGAACCTTTGAATTCGACCAGTCCCAGATTAGGCTTAGTCCAGTGGATGCCGTCTTTGCTTTCCGCGTAGCAGAGGAATCGCGAATGAGGATAGCTCATCGTTTTCTCGCCCACGTCGTACTGATAACCGCCGTAGTACATCCGATACAGGTCACCGTCCTGGAACACCGAGCGGTAGGGGCAGGCATTCCCCTCCCACGGTTCGTCGGTGACTGTCACCACCTCGCGTATGTTCGGCCTGTGAAGATGCAGTTTGGCTCCGTCGCTCATACGTTCAATCAGATGCTCATCGACCATCAGTTCCAACCGCGAGCCAATGTGAATAGGAGAGGCAGTCTGTACCATCGAATACGCCACGATAGCTGCGAAAGATTGAGCAAAAATTACAAGCTTCATTTGAAAACCTCCCAGCAAATATGTATTGTTGAAGATTAAATCATTGCAATAAGAGGCCACTATGTTTTATGGGCCTCTTTCAACCAGAGCGCCAAGGGGTGTTCTCTCTGCTCCAGGGGAATACCCACTCGCGCTTTGCGTCGGTGGGATTCGTAGGCACCTAAAATTAACTCCAGCGCTTCCCGCGCCTGACGTCCACTGGTGGGATGCTCCTCGCCTGTTTCAATACATCGGACAAATTCCTCCACTGTAATCCGGTAAACAGAATTCCAGCGGTTTGGAGTCAATTTTGCCAGAGTCTCCAACGGCAGTTCAACTTCTTTCCACTCATTCGCCTTTGCATCGGAGGACCAAAGGGCATCCTTGCGATACATTATCGGACACGGGGTGTCGGGCTGCCTTATGGTGAGACAACCGTCCGTCCCGATGAGTTGGATGCCGAAATATTGCGGTTGCGCCATCCAATATTCGACCGTCGCGGTAGCGCCATTCTTGAAGGCCAAATAGACACTAACTTTATCGCCTGCAATGAACCCCAACCCTCCGGCAGCTTGCTTGATGTCCTCTACAGTGATATCCCTCCCACCAACGGTCAGATGGCCAAAGAGCCAATCCACATCTCCTCCAAATAGGCGAGTTATGTCGAAAAGATGAGTTCCGAGGTTGATTAGGCAATGTCCTGCGGGACGAGGGTCACGGCATATCGCCCGGATTGTGAGCAGTTCGCCGATAAATCCTTCATCCAAGAGTTCTTTTGCTCG
>JACNGQ010000399.1 GCA_014384025.1 Planctomycetota bacterium
GGCCTCATCGACACGCCAATAGTATGTAGTATTCCACTCAAGCTCTCCGGGCTCAAAGCTCTCGGCCCCGAGGTTTCCGCTGCCTTTAAGCTCCAGAGAGGCTGCATCTGCGCCGAAATAGACTTCATGTGTATCGGCAAAAACACCCGGTACCCAGGTAAGAGTCGGTGCCTGTGTCACATCCACGGCACCTTTGGCCGGATTCGGGCTGCCAACAGCGCCCTCAGTGGTGAAGCTCCAGACATCGCCTTTATGTGTTTCGACAACATCAAACTCATCGACGCGCCAGAAGTAAGTCTTAGCCATTTCAAGCGTGCCGGGAGTATAAGTTGCAGTTCCCTGAGGAAGGCCTCCGGCTGCATTGCTGACTTCGTCAAAATTGTCGCCGAAATATATGGTGTGCAGTTTCGCACCAAAACCCGGTGTCCAGGTAAGCTGTACATCCACAGCTACAGAATCCCCGCCATTAGCCGGGACAGGGTTGTATGCGGTTTTAGGAGGAACACTAAAGCTCCAGACATCGCCTTTCCATGGACTGTTCGGCTCGGTGTCATTGACCTCATCGATTCGCCAGTAGTATGTTGTTCCCGGAACAAGGCCATCCGGAAAAGCAAATCCCGGGAAGCCAACAACCATAAAGTTCCCGGCCTGGTTGCCCTGGAATGTACTCTCAGCGCCTGCGTTCACATCGTCAAAATTATCGGCGAAATATACATCATGCGAAACTGCTTTCGGGCCGGGCTTCCATGAAACATTTGCCCACGTATCTTTAATGAGAGCGCCATCAGCCGGCGTTGGCCCCCAGGCTCTTAGTACTAACTCGCCTTCCATGGCGCTGAGTATTTCGGGCTCCGACAAGGCATGGTCGTAAATCCTGACATCATCAATCGCGCCGTTCCAATCGCACCCCCACCCATCCGAACCGATGAGGACTGAGGCAGGGCTGCTGGTAATTGGGCCCATTGGAGTTTCATCGGTCTGCTCACCGTTGAGGTAGCATTTCAGCATCGCCCCGTCAAACGAGCACGCGATATGGCACCACTCGTCGCGCTCCAGGTTTTTGCCGACGAAGGCCCAGGCTCTGGGCGTTGTATTGAACGTAAACGCCATATAGGGCTCAGGGCCGCCCCACCCGTATCGAACCTGATAGCTCCAACTGGGACTCGCTCCCATGTCCGCCTTGCACATCGGCGCCGTCTCTGTGCCATTGTCCTCCGGCGCATCGGCGCCAGGTCTTATCCAGAGGGCGATGGAGGTTGGACCAGTGATAACCAGGCTGGCGTCACTGCCGCAATCGAAGTGGTCTCCGCCGGTGAGGGCTGCGCCCGTGCCATGAAACTCCATGGCTCCCCCCCGGATGCCGGGAATCCATGTGGGATCTTCCAAGTCGGGATTGTCCATGAGGGTCCCGTCGTTACCGTTGCCGCTGATATCGATGGCAGTGGTGCCGGAACCCTCATCGAGGGTCCAGTGACCCACAAGATCGGCGTCTGCGCTGCTTGCCACGCTCAGTACAAGAATAAAAGAAACCAGACAAATCAATTTCTTACACATAATAATTCTCCTGTAGTGAAAGTTAAGATAACCATGATTTGGCCACACACCAAATCACTCGTCATTTTCGCTAAGCATTAAGATACTATTTGTGTGAAAATTACATGTTGAAATCAGAAAATACCTTGCGGCTTGTTACTACCTCCTTCCTTCAAAAGACGGCTATATTGTTAATTGAAATGTAAAAAAGTCACCTGTGAAGCGCAAAGTTAACATTAAAACTCAACCCTTCTTGTAATACGTGTCCTCCTCTACTTGTACAATTACTGAAATGTGCCCGCTGAATGAGCTAATAACAAAAGATGCCCGACTGCACAGGCACGAACTTCACTAATACTAACTATATCAAAGAAGCCGCTCCCCAGTCAAGGAAAATATCCACAATTATTCCTGCTTTTTTAGCTCGATCCTAATTAAATCGACAATGCATTCTTACCAATACTTCTTGAGCAGTGTAATCTCCGAAATAACCGATCCCACATATTCGTTGTTTTTTTTGCATATAGTTAATGAAAAAAGGGGCCTATACCGAATAATTCGATATAAGCCCCGAATTGATCCTAATTTGTTATATCAATCTTGCAATTTTAATTGCGAGACAAATCTCGGCTTAAGGCACCGGTTCTGGTTCCAGTCCCGGGTCCGGCTTGGATAAACGAATATCATCAAAAAAGACCGTGCCTGAACCGCCGGCAACCGGATTGGTCCTGTCACCGAAACCAATAGTAACAGTATTGACATTTGCAAGGTTCACGCCCTGGTCTGAAAATAACTGCAGGTCAATCTCCCAGGCCGTCCATGAGGCTGTCTGGGCCGCATTCGGATTATCATTAGTGACCGCTGCGCTGCCGTTGAGAACTACATACATCGGCTCAGCAGCGTTAGCCGTACTGCCCCTGAACCAAATCGTCAACGTGTTGACACCTTCTTTTGTCCAGTCTCGCCGTGAACTCAATGTCTTCACTGCCTCAGATTTCCCCACAGCGTTGTCGTAGAAAAGCGGCATCGACTGTCTGCCGCTGTGAACGATAGTCTGCTCTGCAAAAGGAGCATTAGCATAACCAACGATAGAACCGTTTAGTGCCGGATTGTCAAATCCATCTACCCATGCTAAAAATATCCTGTTGCTCCCGGGCTCATCTTCATTAAGATCGTTGTATAACTCAAAGTCATCCACTGTGAGATAATCGGCTGCTGTAAAGCTCCAGAGTCTGCCTTTGCTGATGGTACCGTCCGTATTAAACTCGTCGATTCGCCAGTAGTAAGGCCCGCCGCCCCATTCAACACCTTCAGGCGGATTATAACTCGTAGTATTCTGGCGTCCTCGATATATTCCTGTAGTATCTGATTCATCGGCATTATCCACCGCGTCTTTATCCGTCCCGAAATAGACATCGTGCTGCGATGCGTTATCTCCCGCTGACCAGCTCAAAGGTAATACCTCGTCAATGTCAAGTGTTGACCTGTTGGACGGACTTGCATTCCACGCAACAGACGTGTCACCTCTCATTGCCTGCTGAATCTCCTCTGCTGTCAAAACCGTGTTGTAAACGCGCACGTCGTCAATCATGCCCTCATAGAACTGACTCCACTGATTGTTACCAATTTGGAACGGTCCTCCGCCGGCGTTCACGGCTGAGCCATCCAGCCGTTCGGACTCTAAGCCGTTGAGATAGAATATCGCACCGCTGTTCTGCTCAGGCTGAAAAGTCACGGCTACGTGTTGCCATATACCAACCTGCAGGATTGCACTGAAAGCATCGTGATCCATAATTCCTGGCGTTGTAAATCTAAGGTGATCACTGCTGGCCTTGAATGCATACGAGCCGTTCAGGGCGACAAAGCCGTTGTCACCGCCAAGACCGGCCGGGTTGATCCAGCATGCGATAGTAATTGCCTGTGCGACCTGAAGGCTGTCGGGAGTGCCGAAATCCAGCCAGTCGTCGCCGTCGAATTCAAGTGCATCACCATCCTGTCCGGCTACCCACTGCGGGGCACCAGCGAAACTTCCGTGATTGTCATGGCCCGACCAGTCAACCGCAGTCGTGCCTTGCCCTGCGTCAAGTTTCCACCACCCCACAAGACTGGGATCGGTTATGGCTATATCTGGTAGAGTCGCAAAGCTCCAGACATCGCCCTTATGCGTAGTGGCCGCGTCAAATTCATCAACTCGCCAATAGTAAGTCTTGTCCTTTTCAAGGGGGCCGAAAAAGGGACGATAAGTTGTATCTGACTGGGGAAGTCCGCCGGATGCGTTGTTTACATCTTCAAAATTTTCACCGAAGTAAACCGTGTGCAATTTCGAACCGAAACCGGCAGCCCAGCTAAGGGAGGTATCCAATGCCACAAATTTAGCTCCGTCGGCGGGTGCCGGATTGTAGGCTGTCTTTGGGGGAATCGTAAAGCTCCAGACATCCCCTTCGTGTTTCGTAGTGCCGTCGGCCTCTACCTCATCAATCCGCCAGTAGTAAGTTGTCCCCGGAATCAGACCATCAGGAAAAGCAAATCCCGGAAAGCCGGCAACAAAAAACGTTACAGACTGGTTGCCCTGAAACGCCTCGGCCGCACTGCCGTCCACAGCGTCAAAATCGTCGCTGAAGTACACATCATGTGAAGCCGCGCCATATCCCGGCGACCAGCCAAGGCTTACCCATGTATCCTGATAAAGGACACCATCAATCGGTTCGGGTTCATGAGCTTGAACTTCCACAAGATCAGCAGCGCCGGCGTGAGCAATAATATCAGCGTCCGACAGGGCCCGGTCAAAAACAACAGCTTCATCAAGAACACCATTCAGATGATCGGCAGGACCAGCGCCTCGCCCGCCAATCCTAAGGCGGGGAAGATCAACGGAGTCTGGACTTGTTGCTACC
>JACNGQ010000037.1 GCA_014384025.1 Planctomycetota bacterium
CGGTTAGCCCGGCTCCAAACTCCAACCTCAGGTCGTCAATCACGGCGAGGTTCTTTACGTGAAGCTCCATTAGCATCAGACTGCTCCTCCTTACATGCCAACTTCGACGCTCTGCTATTTAACCTTTCTTAGCACAGCAACGACCCTTCCCTGGACCTCAATATCGTCCGGGTTAACATAGATTGGCTTCATCCTCTGGTTCGCCGGCTGCAAGCGAATGCGGTCCGGCTCATAGTAGATTTTCTTTAGGGTAGCCTCCTGCCTGTCGCTCAGCCAGGCGGCCACCATCTGGCCGTTCTCCGCCGCTGCTACCGCCTCCATGACGACAATATCGCCATCGTCTACAAAGGCATCAATCATTGACTTGCCCCTTACTCTGAGGGCAAAAGCCTGAACGTTTCTCGGCAGCATATCGGCGGGCACTTCAACCATCTCCTCAGCAACGATGTGCCACGTATCCTCGGTGGGCACGGGAATCGGCTCGCCGGCGGCAATAGTGCCCAGGACAGGCACGGGCCATCCCCTTCTCCCAAGTCCAATTAGCTCAATGCCCCGTGTCACCCCGGCATCTCTCCTGATGTGACCTTCACGCTCCAACGCTTCCAGGTGATAATTGACCAGTGATTTTGAACTAACCTGGCACGCTTTTTGAATCTCGCCCACAGTAGGGGCATAGCCCTTTTCTCGAATGAATTCGCGGATGAAGGCGAATATTTTTGTACGCCTGTCGGACATTTCTGCCGGTACCTCCTTCTACATCGCTATGGTTCCGGACCTCCGGTCGCCTAGAACAGTCGTTCCTCTATAATATAGCACTATCGTTCTATTTGTCAAGAGGTTTTTGTCGCAATTTTTTGACTCTTCCGGTTTTTCTTGCCCTGTGAAGGCTGCTGATGTAATATGGTCAAGGTAAGCATTGGGCTACTACAAATCGCGAATTGGTCAAATGAAGAAACTTGCTCTCCCCCTATTAGCGCTAATAGTCATTCTGGGCTTCGCTTTTGGCTGTGCCTCAGGGTATACTCCGGCGCCGGGCCCTGATACATCACCTGCCACGACAGAACAACCAACCGTCCCGGCGACTTCACCTGCGCCGGCATCAACACCGGAATCACCATCGCCTTCGACGCCGACGCAAGGTGAACTAAAAGTCCACTTCATTGACGTGGGCCAGGGTGATGCCACCTTGCTGCAGGGGCCTGATTTCACCATCTTGATAGACGCCGGCCGCCACGACCGCAGCGATGTGGTGCCCTATCTTAAATCGGCCGGGGTCAAGACAATCGACTTACTTATTGGTACCCATCCTCACGCCGATCATATCGGCCAATTTCCTCAGGTAATAGAAGCCTTTCCCGTGGGAGAGGTATGGCTGTCGGGAGATACCACGACGACCAGGACGTTTGAGCGTGCTATTGATGCCATTGAAGCCTCTGATGCCGGCTACCACGAACCCCGTGCTGGCGAGACCTTTAGTTTCGGCTCTGCTCGCATAGAAGTGTTAAACCCTGCCCGCCTGACAGGCAATCTCCATGAAGGTTCGATCAGTGTGCGCATAGTCTACGGCAGCTTCACCGCGCTATTCACAGGGGACGCCGAGGCAGAAACCGAAACGGCAATCCTGGCACGCCAGCCTGATGTTAACGCACTTATTCTACAGCTCGGCCACCATGGCTCCAGCACTTCCTCTTCAGCCGAGTTCCTGAAGGCAGTTAATCCCGAGGTAGCGGTGTATTCGGCAGCCGAGGGCAACAGCTACGGACATCCCCACGAGGTTGTACTGGAACGGCTGAGACAGATGGGTGTCCAGATATATGGCACCGATGTGAATGGTACAATTATGGTTATTACCGATGGGCAGACATACGAGGTACAAGCGCAAAGAAGGTAGAACATTGTATGTCTTGCGTAACCAGGTAAGACACGAGTTCGGTGGTAAAGAGGGATAAAAGAATTGGAAAAGGCAGTGGTCGACAGAATCGTGGATAAGAGACACGCCGTCCTTCTTGTGGGTGAGAACGAGGTTGAGAAGATTGTCTCTATAGACAAGCTGCCACCCGGAGCGGGTGAAGGAACCTGGTTGAAAGTGGAATTTGAAGGAGACGAGCTGGTTGCCGCGGAAGTTGATGCCGAAGGGACAGCGCGGGTCAAAGCTCGTATCACAGCTAAAATGGAAAGACTGCGGCAACGGGGTCGGAAAACTAGCAAATGAGAATACTACAGGCGCCGCCAATATGGGGTTATCATAAAAAGTACCAGGGAAGAGTTATCGGGAGCATTACTATTGTCACATCTTATCGAAGCATATCTTGACATCGAAACGACAGGGCTTTCACCATCGGATTGCGAGATAACCGTAGTCGGCATTCATCTCTGCAATGGCGACGAAGCTAAATGCGTCCAGCTTGTCGGTAATGATATAACCTCGAAAAGCATACTGGAGGCTCTAAAGGGCGTTGATATAATCTACACCTACAATGGCCAACAGTTTGACCTGCCGTTTATTCACCGCCGGGTCGGGATAAACCTGGCTGAGATATTCTCCCACCATGATTTAATGTATGACTGCTGGAAAAATAACCTTTACGGCGGCTTCAAAGTTGTGGAGAGGCAATTGGGCATAGCAAGGGCACTGACCGAAATGAACGGTTATCAAGCCGTACGTCTCTGGTGGAGATATGTCGAGTCCTTTGATTTAGATGCGCTTAATGCGCTATTGGCCTATAACAAAGAGGATGTAGTGAATCTTCGGATACTGAAAGAAAGACTACTATAGCTTGTCGCTATTATTGATTGTATATGGGTAGCAAGGTAAACATAGGCAAGATAATCAGAGAGCAGCAAAGTGGTGTTCAAAGCCGGATGAAGAGGGTGTGCAGGCGTGCACTCACCTTTGCACCGCCACGCTTGCACTGCCCCCGTAACCTTGTGGGGATAGAGAGGGGGGTGAGGGGGGCTATACGTGCCTGTGGTGACGCTGGAGATGCCCTTGGCGGCAGTGCTGGGAAAAGCCCAGTGCAACATATCAATGCAGCGCCGGTGTAAATGACCACTATGACTACCGCATCCGGAGAATTCGCCAGGATAATATGCCTTCACTGCTTTCTTGATATCTGTTGAACAACATAGGATTTTGTGCAGTCTTACTGCATTGAATGATAACCATTTTTACCTCGACCTGCCTTGGCCGTTGAGGTGATTCAAATTCAATATGGCGGTATCCTGCAAAGTTGCCGGGGCGGATATGGCACAAAGAGATTGGCGCTCCCGCGGGCGGGATTATTGAGCCTTTAAGGCTATGCCCTGACGCCCCAGGCTTTTTCAATCTCTAACCTGGTACTTGGGCCCGTGCTCCACCACCCCGGCAGGCAATATTATAACATACCACTGGTTGGGAGGCGCAAGACTGCAATTGAGTATTCCTGTGGAAGTAATAATGTTTGGAGTGAAAGCGTGAATCCTGTTCAAACACAACGCCAGATACGCAGGGTAGAGTAGCAGCAGGTTGACTTTTGGACAGAGCAGAATTAAGATTAAAACAGATTTATATAGGAGTAACAGGAGAAGGATGAGGCTACCTAATCAGCAAAAGGCCATCATCCCTGAGATGAAGATAAGGGGGTATCTTTTATCAACGTCTCATCCATATGGACGATACAAGGCTGCATTCTTCAAACGTTTTGGCTTCAGAGCTAAATATTGGGAACTTATGGCCTCCGCTCTACGGGTGCATGCAGAGCAATATGAGGTAGTGCGAGTTGAAGATACAGAGTTTGGGAGTCGTTACATTGTAGAAGGTCCATTGAGAGCACCGGACGGCCGTGCTCCAATCGTGCGAGTCGTTTGGTTCATCGAGAAAGGGGATGACCACCCGCGCTTGGTAACGGTGTATCCTTTGGGAGGAGGCATATTATGATTGGAGAGCTTGATAATGTCGTCTTAAACGTTGACTTACCTGAGCATCGGCTGAAGAAAGGCGATGTAGGAACGGTTGTGCTATTGCATGACAACCGCGGGTACGAAGTTGAGTTTATGACTCTGGGCGGTTCTACTCTTGTAGTAGTATCACTATCTGATAATCAGGTGCGTCCAGTGGGAAGCCGCGAGATTGCTCAGGCCCGCGCACTCTAACGGTAGAAAGCAGCGAGTTGCCGAAATGTTAACCAGCATCCTGACAAGAGTGCAATGATACTCAGCGGATGGATGGGATGCTTCAAATATCGTCGTCTCCAGGGCAAAGTTCATTACAGTTCTGCCAGAACTCACCTAATAGCCATATCGGAGACAGTTTCCAAACTCCTGTTTAAGAACAAATGCGGATTGAGTATGGCAGTGCAACAGATACTGATTTCTAGTCACACTTTTCGATGAAAAGTACAGCGCAACAATACAGATAAGAACGTGAAGGCGCCTATCAAGTA
>JACNGQ010000052.1 GCA_014384025.1 Planctomycetota bacterium
TTAGTTAAAAGTGAGCTAAAGTGCCTAAAGTGAGCTAAAGTTGGATTCTCGATGCTCATGATTTGTACTTATTGGTAATTCTGGATCCCCGATTACGACATTCGAGGACAAGCTCAGTGAGGGCAGAAAAAGACCCATTCGACTGCGCTCAGGGCAAGCAGCCCTCTATAATTAGATGAGTGTGCAGTTTTGAGCCGAAAAATCTGCCTTTTTTTGAGGCTCTATGTTCGTAAGTCGTTACTTAGAAGGGAGATAAAAATTTTGGAAATATTTTATTTTTGTTTTTAACAGTGAGCGTTTTTGACTGTTTTTTACCACTGATTAGCATGGATTTTACGGATTTAACAGATTTAGCCAGCATAGTGTTCTTGGCCGTTCGGACTGTCGATCCTGAGGGTGAAAAAGTGAGATTTGGTTGTTGTTTTCCTTGACAGATTGAAGTTCGGTTGTATTCTATGAGGGTGCAACGGCGGCTGGGATTACTCTGAATGATGAGAAGTTCGGGATGTTATGCGGAAACCATATATATAGTTGATCTTTTCAATATTCGAAAAACATGAAAAGCATTAAAGTAAAGCCTATTGTCATAATTGCCAAGACAGCTTTCGCAATTTCCCTCATATTAAGCATTATTAGCTTCTTTGGTTGTTCTTTTGCCGGAACTGTTCATTATCCCGCTAACCTCAGCAAAATGTTTTGTGTGATTTCTAATATTGTATGCGTGCTTTCCATGCTGTGTGTTTGCACAGGGATTGCTATCATCAAGCAATTCCATGGCCGTAGTACTTCTATCCCTTTCCTTGGCAAACTTTCTCTGGGAGTTGCTATTCTTGTTTGTGTCTTCGTGATTTATCTATTTTCATGGATCAATAAGAGATCCATTGCTGTCTTTAATCCAGGTCCCTCAAATATGAATAGGATTGCAAAGGCAATGTTAATATATGCAAACGATCATGAAGATAATATGCCTGATCCGAATTCTTGGTGTGACATCCTTATCGATCAAGGTTATGTTGCTCTTGAAAATTTGTGCATTCCCTCTTTTGGGATAAGATGGCCTTTTGGTGGCAGATGGCCGTTCGGAGTAGGTAACTGGCCTCCAAAAGAGGGGGCCAACATTACTCTTTATCCAGGTTCAGTTATTATCTTCCCTCAGCCTATGGCAGGGCACTGTGATTTCGCCATGAATCGCAACTGTCGTCATTTTCCTCAAGATGGAAATCCAATCCTTCTTTTTGTAAGTAAGCCGGGTTGGAATCAATCTGGGGGAGCAGAATTGGCCGATATGGATCGCTTTGGTAATGAAGGTATTCTAGTATATCGTGCAAGTGAAGGCGGAACCTTCGTTAGAAAAGAACATATCTCAAAACTGTCTTGGGAAGGATATTGATTACACTATATGGGCATAACAAGCGGATTCAATCGGACCTCGCTGGTTGTTGCTACTGAGCAGCAGCGTCAGGGAACGAATATGATATCAGGTGAGTAAGGACTTTGGAAAAAGGGAGATAGGCAAGTAATATAAAAAATCAAAAAGCAAATATCAAAACTACAGTGTAAAAATTAAAAATTGGATTCGGAGCTTTCGCAGGAATGACAGACTACATAGTATTTTTCACAGAGAAAAGGTCAGGTTTGTTTGGCTTTTTCCTTGACAGATTATAGTTGGTTTGTATTTTATGGGGGAGCAACAGCGGCTGGGATTAATTTGAACGACGAGAAGTTCGGGATGTTATGAGGAAATCATATATACATAGTTAGCCTTCGTAGAAAGGAGGCATGAGGCGACTAACAAAGTGATGAAGCGGATGCGTCATAGCAGCGCGGCTGATTAGCGACATTATGGGAATTATGAAGAGAGAACTTCGATTTTGTATTGGCGAACCTACGGGACTTCACTCAACAACTTGGAAGATATGGGTAAATCGCAATGATGTCTATTTATCCTCTCGTATGTTGGCTTCCGATATAAAGGTGAGTCTTCACGAATCGGGTAAATGCCAGTTCTCACACACCTCCGAGTCTTTTGCTCACAGAGGAAAGTCGAATCGAGATAGGCACATACAAAAGTGGATTCGGCGAAGAACTTATCCAGAGAATGGTGTCGTTCATCTCTTCAGAGTTATCATCCCTTCAACAGAACTTCGCTCAACTTCGGCTGAGAAGAAAGAAGCGAAAGGTGTTATATGGTATGCGGCTCCCCCTAGTGGATATGGAGCTTACATAGAACTCTGGTTGACCCCAGTACTCGACCGTAAACCTGGACAAGATGAGTTCATGAACGACCTTCTTGGAGTACTCTCACTTGCAAATGGTCAGCATGTTGGTGTGACAGTTCGATACCTGAAAATTAAATCCAAAAACATTAAAGATCTAGTTCACTTGCGAGATCAAGCTGGAAAGTTGCAGAAGCGAAAAGATCCTAGAACCCGTGGATGGGCGTTGTTTTGGTCGAAGCAAGATATTTATGCCCTTGTAGAGTTTGCGCCGTTCCTTGAGCCACAGTAAATTGATGGTGTGCAGTGAACACCCTACCGGCTGACAGTCAGAGAGGTCCGGCGTTTTATATGGAAACCATATATACATGGTTATTTGGCAACGAGCTTGATATGCGAATAGCGAAACGCGTCTCAATTGCATTGCTTGGAATCGGAGCATTGCTGTATTTTGGGTGGCTTGGAATCACTCGCAACCCGAATCCGGCATTCTCACGTGCGATCGCGGACACGGACCGCATCGTAATCCGCAACGGCGGATTCGATTGCTGTGGTGAGATTGATTCCCAGCCCATTATTCTCGAAATCACCGATTCAAGGACGATTGCAGCATTCAACGTGAACATCAGATTTCGACGCAGCGTCTCGAAAACCTCGTGTATGTGCTGCGGGTATCCAGGCATCGATTGGTACTGCAAAGGTAGGCGTGTGGCACTTACATCCATTCAACATGGTGAGGCGATACGTTGGCGCGGATTTGAATCTGATGAACCGCTAACGCGGCGGTCAGCTAATTGGCTCAGATCATTCCTGAGCGAGAACGAGGTTCCGGAGATTCAAGACCTTAGCTACCTCAATACTCAGCCGGACGACGACAGCACGATGAACGACTCATCGAATTCGTCGAAAAGCGATCCGGAAGCCAAATAACCGACGCATCCAGCTGAGTTCTCGATGCTGTATGCTCGATTCATGCGGAGGAAAGTAGGAAATCAGGGTTGTTGTAGGAAGGGGCTCTTGAAGGGATTTTTTCCGTTTTGTTTGGCAAATGCGGCGGCGAGCTGGTCGGAGGTTTTCATCGGTTTGGCGGGGACGGTAAGGGACATGTTGTGCCAGGAGGCGTTTATATTTACTATTTTCGATTTACTATTGACTATTGTTTTTGCTCCTTCGGCCCTGGTCAGGACAGGCTCATTCTGGGATGTATATTCAGCTTGTGGGTTGAGTGATAAAGTGAAAATGACGGCGGCTTCGGATAATTCGGCGAAGTTGATATCTTTTTGGTCGCCCTGATAAAGAATCACATCCAGCCAGGCGGAGCTGCCTTCCTGGCCGGTCTCGGTTTTGATGGAGTAGTCACCGAAGACGGCGCGGGCGATTTGGAAATCGCAGGTTACCGGGCCGGATGCAAAGCTCAGTGGACTGTTTAGTGCCGGGTTGTTTGGGAGTTTCAAGTCGGCGATATTACCTTCGAACAGCAGGCGGAGGCGGAGGTCTTTGGCTTTTATCGTTGCGTTTTTCAGGCGGTCGAGTGAGATATGTGTATCGCCGCGGTCGGTGGCGAAGACGACGGCGCCGAGGATGTCGGATTCGTTCTGGACGGCGAAGGTTGTTGCGGAGGAGCAGTCGTAGCCATCGTGCAGGCATTGCAGGCGCATAGCGAGAGGGCCGGAGCCGGAGTTCCAATAGGCCAGCAGGGGGCGTCTCTGGTTCCAGAGGTCGCCGATATTTACCGAGCCGAGGGTATAATCGGGATGGAGGTATGTCGTGCCGATGATGTCGTGTTTGTCGGGGGCGTTGCGGGTGAAGGTTTCGATTTCCAGGCGGGGTTCGGGCAGGTCGGTGAAGTAGCGGAAGAAGACCTGCGGGCATTGGGCGCCGATGCGATGGGCGTCGAGGGATTCGTATGCTTTGCTTTCGGGGAGGAAATTTATTTTGTTGCTGGTTGCTCTTTGAATGAAGGCCTGAGTGCTTTCGCGCAGGAGCGTCGCGTAGCAGCGGCTGTGCGGGCCGGACCACTGGCGGGGCGGGGGGTGGGAGCGGCGGGGGGGGTGGGGCCCGGGGGGGAGGGGCAGGGCGGGCGGGGGTGTTTTCGGGGGGGGGGGGTTTCTGTGGGGGGGGGTGGCGGGGGGCGTGGTTTTTGGCGGGGGGGGGTAGAGGGGGAGGGGTTGTGCTCGGGGGGTGGGCCGTG
>JACNGQ010000068.1 GCA_014384025.1 Planctomycetota bacterium
ATGAGACATTTGCAGTAGCATACTACGGCTGCATGTCTCATGCCTTGCATCTTCGGCAAACTCGACAATCGCTCAATTTCCGGTTTGTATCGTGGTGGAACGGACAATAGGCGCTGTATCGGTTGTTTCCGGTGCGCTTGAAATTGATGCCCAGGAGACCCTCCGCAAAGTTGATAGTGGCTTCAATATATTTCGCTGATTTTAGGTCTTTATAGGTGGTCATAATCGCCTCTGGTTCATAGATAGTAATAGTTTTATCCTGCTCTTGTGTCAAAGACATTATCAAACTTTACGCCCCGACAAGAATTTCCGATACGGAAACCTAACCTTTAATTGACATCGGTGGGTAATACTTGATAATGATACAATTATCTAATAAAATCTTCAATATAATCGGGCTGAATGCAAGCATTGATATATTGGGATATTCAGAGTTAATTCTGTATAGTAATTGTTAGATGATTAATTGAAGGGCATTTATGCTTATGAAACAACTATCATTCTCGATAGACAACTTTGCTTTTTTTCAAATAAAACCTGCTGAAGGTGAAATCATATTTGAGCAGTTAAGGCAGACATGTGGGCTTTATAAAATAGACGAATCAATCTGCCGAAAGGATTTGAGTACCCTTCCATCTCCGCTTCAAGCTTCTGATTGTGTTGCTGTTTATGTAAGTGGCCTGATCACTTCATGCAATCCATCAATAGGTGATATAACTCTCGATATTATTCGGAAAGAAACCAACCCTAAAAAAGGTGAGCCAGATTTTAATCGTTATTTTCACTATTTCATAAAAGATAGTAACGGTACTTTTCATATGTCTGAACAATTGAAAGCTGACCCTCACTGGGCTGTTGTTTCTGAGATGAAAGAAATTTATGGCGATACATTTACGGGTAATGCTGAATAGAGTTCATCTAACAAGTGGCTGCAGGGGATTTTGCAGGGGGTGCAGGGGATTTTGGCTTCTTAAAATTTATCGGATTTATCGCTTGGGTTAGCTCGTTGCTCTGCTTGCCTACAAAACGCATTGAGCAAAACGTTAGCCCTCAGGAGAAGTCATGAGTGAAACTGTATTTACAAAAGTAGACTACGATCTGGGTGGATTGGTCAAATTTATTGGCTTAGGTGAAATTGGGCTGCCAGACATCCAGCGTCCATTCGTATGGAAAAACGCAAAAGTCCGCGATCTTTTTGATTCCATGTATAAAGGATACCCTGTAGGTTACTTGCTTTTCTGGCAAAATGGATTGGCTGACGACCGCGCTATTGGAACTGACCGAAAACAGAAGCCTCCACGACTTGTTATTGTGGACGGCCAGCAGAGAATGACTTCACTATATGCCGTAATTAAAGGCGTTAATGTTGTCCGAGAAAATTATGACGACGAAAAAATTTGCATAGCTTTCAATCCGCTTGAAGAGAGATTTGAGGTGGCTGACGCTGCCATCCGACGCGATAAGGCTTATATCCCGGATATATCGATTCTCTGGAGCGGTGATATCAAAATAACTAAAATAATCAGGGAGCATATAGCAAATCTAAAAACAAGCAGAGAAATATCTGAAGATCAGGAATCAGTAATTGAAGATTCAATTCTGAAACTCCAAAGCCTTTTAACTTTCCCCTTTACAGCACTTGAGCTTGCTTCAAACATTTCGGAAGAGGATGTTTCTGATGTGTTCGTTCGAATAAACAGCAAGGGGACGCCACTGAACCAGGCCGACTTCATCCTTACCCTAATGTCGGTTTTTTGGGATGAAGGCCGCTCTGAGTTAGAACACTTCTGCCGGTTAGCCAAAAAACCGTCCAAAGGCACGGCTTCACCGTTTAATTATTTTATCGAACCCTCGCCTGATCAGCTATTGCGTGTGGATGTTGGTGTGGCTTTCAAGCGTGCTCGTCTAAAATATGTTTATTCAATCCTCCGCGGTAAAGATCTGGAAACAGAAACTTTCAGTGACAATCGCCGGGTTGAGCAATTTGAAATTCTCAAAAACGCTCAAGAAAGAACCCTAAATCTCCAGTACTGGCAAGATTTTATGAACTGCATAAGACAAGCAGGGTTTAGAAGCGGTAAGATGATCAGTTCTCAAAATAATTTTCTATTCTCTTACATCCTGTATTTAATTGGCCGTACCGAATATAAGGTGGCTGAATTCGAACTTCGAAGGTCAATTTCACGCTGGTTTTTTATGTCGAGTGTTACGGGCCGTTTCACCGGCTCACCAGAATCCGCCATGGAGTTTGACCTGGCACGGTTGCGCGACGTCAACACGGCCGATGAGTTTGTTCAAATGCTCAATAAAATCTGCGAGATCACACTCACTAATGATTTCTGGGGTGTTTCCCTGCCCAATGATTTGGCCACCTCGTCACCCCGCAGTCCATCGCTGTTTGCGTACCATGCAGCATTGGTTTTATTGGATGCGCGGGCGCTGTTTTCGAAAATCCGGGTTTCAGAGTTGCTCGATCCCGCTATGCGGGCAAATCGTTCGGCGGTGGAACGTCACCATCTTTATCCGAAGGGTTATTTAAGCAAGTTGGGAATTACAGCAACCCGGGATACCAATCAGATCGCTAATTACGCACTTGTAGAGTGGGGAGACAACACCCGAATATCGGATCAAGCGCCCATTGATTACTTGCCGGAAATGACGGCACGCTTTGAGCAAAGTGTGCTTGACCGGATGTATAGACACCATGCCTTACCTGATAATTGGGAACACTTGGAATACCGCGAATTTCTGGAAAAAAGACGCGAACTGATGGCACAGGTGATCGCTGAAGGCTACGCAACCTTAATCGCTTCCGAGATCGAACAAGATGCAGGGGCTGGGGATTTTGATTTATCTCAGGTAGTGATAAACGGTGAATCCGAGGCTGTGGAGTTAAAAGCCACTATGCGAACCAACCTCCATACTGGAACCAAGGATCCTCGTATGGAGCTTGCAGTGCTCAAGACCTTGGCAGGTTTTCTCAATACCAACGGTGGCACATTGATTGTCGGTGTTTCCGATGATGGTAGTCCGATCGGTATCGAAACCGATGGTTTTCCCAATGAAGATAAAATGAGTTTACACTTGGTGAATATAGTTAAAAGTCGCATGGGCATACAAGCTATGACCAGCCTCCATGCTCATTTTGATGATCACGACGATTGCCGGGTGATGGTTGTGAAGTGCAGGAGAGCGCCTTCGCCAGTCTTTGTAAAGGATGGCGAGACAGAGCGATTTTATATTCGTACTGGGCCGTCAACAACAGAGCTCAGCGCGAGCCAGACACAAGAGTATGTCAATCGAAAATTTAAGCGCTAACAAGCCAGTGCACCAGATGCAAAAGGCCAGGGCTTTTATTAAAGGCCGAGATTTAACATCGTTTTTCGCTTTTCCCAAGTTTTGTGGAAGCCTTTTGCACTGGTGACCGGCGGTGTTCGGCCCCAAGATAAAATAAGGAGATAAATAAGTGGGCAAAAGAAAAAAGGGTTTTCAGCAGTTTACTCGCTTTTGTCCTTCTATTATAGCCGTGCTTCAGTCATTAGGCGGCTCTGGAACGACATCCGAAGTCATTGATCGCGCGATTGAAATATTAGGAATTCCAGAATCAGAGCAGGAAAAAGAATTAAAGAGCGGCGGCTCGCGTGTCAGGAACCAGGCGGCATGGGCTCGATTGTACCTCGTTAAAGGTGGTCTTCTTGAGTCTTCAAAACGAGGGGTATGGAGTCTTACAGATCAAGGACAAAAGACCGACCCTAAGAATTTCGACTTTGAGAAACTTTTCAAAACTGTCCAGCGAGATCACCACGCCGGAATGAAGAATGAAAAAGAGAACACGGCAATTGATGAAGAGGAAATAACGATTGCAGCCGATGAAAATTATCGTTCTCAACTATTAAATTTCATTAAAAACTTGTCTCCGGCAGGATTCGAACGACTTTGCCAACGTCTGCTACGAGAATCAGGATTTCAACGGGTCACCGTTACAGGGAAGAGTGGAGATGGTGGAATTGATGGCATAGGGATACTTCAAGTTAATCATTTTGTAAGTTTTAACGTACTCTTTCAATGCAAACGCTATCAAGGTTCTGTCACTCCTTCCAATGTCCGTGATTTTCGCGGTGCTATGATGGGCAGAGCTGACAAAGGCATTATTATAACAACTGGTACATTTACAGTTGAAGCCATAAAAGAAGCTCGGCGAGATGGTGTCCCCCCCATTGAACTTGTAGCTGGAGACGACTTGATACGACTATTTGAAAAACTGGAGTTGGGCCTTATTCCGAGAACCACCTATTACTACAGCGACACTTTAATTTTCAATAAAATAGCCTCAACGATGGCCCTTTTC
>JACNGQ010000400.1 GCA_014384025.1 Planctomycetota bacterium
CCCTTTTCAAAATAACGTTAACAACTAAGACGAGAACGGTGAGGACAAAGAAAGGACCAACAGGAAAATGTCCTCCTGCAAGAAAGACATTTCTAATAACATAATCATTGTAGGGAGCTATTAAACATTCCGCAACTGCGCAAGAGATGCCAATGATTAATGCCCTTCGTGATATTGAGGCATATGTTCTTTGATTTCTCAATTCGGATTTACCCTCGGTATTATCGGCGTGCCATCCTCTCTTCACTATACTTTTTCATCTTATTTTAGTCACGGAGACCCTCTCTATTAAAGGAAGCTCCCGCTTTAAAGCCCCGATACTCGGGAGAATAATTCGTAATTTGTAATTCGTACTTCGTTCACTTTGTGCCATAAGAATCTTCAGCTTTTAGACTTCTGAACCCGCCGCTTTCAAACGTTCGGAGGTTCAGTCTTGTTTTGCGAACGGGATTACTTCGCTTTCATCGTCGCCCACGTCGTCGTGAGTTTACCACTAGCTTCCACTTGAAGCGTGCCCAGCTTCAACGCTTGAATCTCGTCCTGCTCTAAAACTGCGCCGTAGATTCTACACTCTTCGATGTGAGCGTCGAGATTGCCCGGACCACCACCTACGCCACCGTGACGCTGACCCCAAATCGCCTCAGCATCGTCTGTATTAAAGGGTTCGAATTGCCCATGTGTATAGTCGCCGATGATGTCCCCGTTATGGTATATCATGACATGCGCCTTTCCTCCGTCATCTTCATACGAGATAGCCATCTGAATCAGCACACCCGTTTTCTTTTCCTCAAACCCAGGGTCGGGGTCTTGGGTGCGGTGAAACCAACCGCTCCCGGCCATCCAGCGATGGGGCTGCCGTTCCCCAAAGACAATGGCGTCAAACGTGGGATCACTTAGTCTATCTATGGTTAGGATGGAGCCGGCCTGTACGTCAAGGTTGTCTAAAGATGCCCACGAAACCAATGTCTTCTCTTCGATGTCCGGACCTGAATATGGAGTGGCGATTGCCCACTTCCCGGCGTCGACGTCCAATTGTCCCTTTTCGACTTTTGCACCCATGAGCGTAATATCAGCAAAGTTACCCATAAGGTCTTTCAGTTCTTCGCCGGGCTCAAATGTCCACCATCCAACAAGGGTCTCTGCCTTTTCTCCCTGCGCTAGCGCTGGCATTGATAGGCACAGCATAAGCAGCAGTGAGTTACGAAGTAACGAACTACGAAGTACATAGCATATCAAGGTGAAATAGTGTTTCAGATTCCTCATTGTTGTCACCTCCTTTTTCGCTTGCAGATTTTAAAATCAACCGAAATTAAACGAATTACGAATTACGAACTACGAATGGTAAAATGGTAAGTCCCGACTGAAAGTCGGACATCCAAACCTGACAAATAATTTTTGATGGATCTCTTAGGCTAAATCGGTATTGCCATCAAATAGATGTCGGCATCGAAAACGACGCCTCGGCTGGTAGCGACATGCTCCAAGCTCTCAGGTCGCTGAACACCGCCTCCGCGTTCCGTGCCAGGAAGCCGACCTTCCCAAAAAATGGCTGGTAAATGTAGGTCTGCATCAGCAAATCGTCGATGTAGAGCTCGAACCCTCCCAGGCGAACCAGCAGGCGGAAAGTGTGCTCCTTGCCGTCCTCAATGCCCGTGACCGTGGCGCAACCACTTCCGGTGACGTCTTCGGATACAAACTCAAGTGCGCCATCGGGTTCTGTCCGCAACCTGCCGATGTGCGTTTCGCGCTGCTGAGGCGCGCCAATGCCCAGTTGAATGGCCATTGACCCGCCGCTACCCTCGTCAAGAACAAAGCCCGCCGTGTAATTGTCTCCAGGCGTCACCGCGCCGGCCTTAATGGTCCCTTCCAGAATCGCCCCCTGCCGGAGGTTGAAAGTCGTATTAAGCCAGGCGCTCTGGTAGTCGCCGTCGGCCTTGCCGGTATCCAGAGTGACGGAGGTATTCGTCAGCGAAAGCGGCATCTCCTTCAGGCATTCGTTTGCCGGCCACCAGCCGAGCCGCAGGTGGCCCTCTTTGTCCACTACCGGTTTGCGAAGCGGCAGCATCCAGGGAGACCGGCTGCCCAGCTCCATGGAGGCGTAGTTGCTGATGAGAAGCTCGCCGTTGCCGCGGCACCAGGCGGCCAGCCACGAGACGTTCTCGCTCAACGAGCCGCACAGGCGGTACGCCTCCGTGTCCGGGCAGAACGGTCCTCGCGGGTCGTCGGCCACGAACACGTACATGGAGTACCCCTTGCTCACGTACCCTGAAGTGCCGCCGATGAGGTAATACTTCCCGCCGAGCCGCTCGCAGCCGCCCCACTCGAAGTCACGTGGAGGCATATCGCCCCATTCCACTTTCGCCGGCGGCAGGGCCTCCCACGTCCGCCCGTCTGGCGACTCCATCATGCCGACGCCGCGAGGCAAGTCGGACTTCGCAATGGCCACGGGATGTCCCCAGTAGCCGGCAGCGGGGTTGCCTTCCTCTTTCGGGAGGATGTACATGTGGTCCCAGCGGCGGCGTGTGTACCAACGGGGGTCCGGATTGTTGCTGAAAAGGTAGGTCCAGTGCTTCAGATCGGTGGACTCGTAGAACCGTAGCGTGTCCTGTCCTTCCGGCCGCGCCACCCCGTGGTCCATGATGAAGCGAGCGCCACACCGGCCAACAAAGCACTTGAAGAACTTACAGCCTCGCTCGCGTTCCTGCTCCTCATTGACAATGCCTTCGTCCTCCCAGTATACACCATCTTCCGAACTGGCGAGGAAGCAATGTCCCGCGCCGAGGCCATTGGGCCCATCCTTGTTGTACATCATAAAAGCGTAGTATTTCCCGTCGTGCCAGATAACCGACGGATCCCACATCGAACCAGTCTTGGGTCTGTATATCATGCCTGTGCCTCCTTAATTGTGTATTTACCAAAGTCAAAGTATAACACACCCCCCAAAAAAACAAATAAGAATTCAAGAATGAAACAACTTTTTCTGTACCTCCATGCGGAACCGACGAAAACGGGGTGGATATTCCGGCTTATGAAACGTATTTCGTATTTTGTCTTACGCAAGACGCAATACGCAACACTCATCACGTTGAAAATCCCGAGAATCGGGGCATAACATCTGATATAATTCACACCAAACGTTTAACTTCTCCTAACCCACTCTTTTGTTGCTTCGACCATTGCCAGAATGTTCTGAGGCGGGACATCTGCCTGAACACTGTGAGAGGGTGCAAGAATAAAACCGCCACGATCGGCTCGAAAACCTTTTAAACATTTAACCGTTCCTGCTGCGACTTCCTCCGGTGTGCCGAACGGTAGCAGACGCTGGATATCAATACCTCCGTGAAAAACCAACCGGTCGCCGAATTCTGCTTTCAGCCCTGCAGGTTGCATGTCACTCGCCAATGGCTGTACTGGGTCGAGGATGTCAATGACACCGGTGTCAATCAGGTCTGGAATGAAAGAACGAACCGCACCACAGGAATGCAGCATGATTTTCGCTGTTGGGTTGACCTTATCAAGCTTTTCGCGCACGGTCTGCCATCGATGTCTGAGCGGAGGAAGGAGGATTTCACGAAACATCTCGAGTGAATACAGAGGTCCGTTTTGACCGCCAAAATCTTCGCCGGAGACCTTCATAATTTGTACATACTGTCCGGCATATTCGATACCGAACAAGTCATCGGCCGTGCAGATTGCGCCGATTTTGTCCAGCAGTGCTGCGATAAATTCCTTGTCCATTGCCAGACGCAGATACCATTCCTCCAGCCCCAGTAAGTCGGCGGCGAGTTCCAGGATGGGTCCGCCAAAGCGGCCCACCAGAGCCAGGTCAGTATGATTGTATAGTTCTTCTGCTTGTTTCTGAAGGGCTTCGGCTTTTTTGAGGGGACAAGGGTCTGGCCATGGGTAATCCTTCAGGTCGTCGCTTGTAGACCCAGCCAGTGGGTGCGTGGTGACCTCATAATACGCGCCGACCGATTGAGGCGCCAGTTTGCGAGTTATTCCCCAACCGTCAGTGATGGTTTCAGGAAGCATAGAAAATCTTGATATGCCTCCGCCAAGCTTGACAGAAACCAGGTCAACACCCAAACTCTGTAGAACCCCCGGGTCCGGGATGACCTCCATGGCAGCATTAGGAGCGGGATTTTCATCGATTTTTGGACCCAAATACTTCCTGAGATTTTCGTAGCCCGACAAAGTGATATTCAGATCGATTGGCACACGGTCAGGTGGTTGGTGTGAAATTGCGGCATAAACTCGCTCACGTGAGCTCATCCTTTTCATTTCTCGTCCTCCATAACCGTAGTTGCCATTTCCGTCAATGCACCG
>JACNGQ010000377.1 GCA_014384025.1 Planctomycetota bacterium
GCATTTCGTTCACATCAGATGCGTTTACCACGTTCGGGTGCAGGATCAGGTTGTCACAGCACGCCCCCATAAGCTTGGCAACCGGATTGGCATCTCCAGCGTGCCCTCCGATTTCACATCCGATTCCTGTGGGAATGATAAGTACGATATTCATGAATATTTTTCCTTTTCATAAAGTTGTTGTTATGCGGAACGGTGTGAATCACTTTCAAGAATAGGTACGCCCATTCTTGTAAGGTGCATTCATTTGTCTGACATTTCCCATTTACACGGTTAACAAATATATTTTCCCAAACGACACCAATAATCTTAAAAAACACACCTTGAACTGTCAAGAGACATCACCTTCAAAGAAATAAATCCGTATCACTCTTTAAATGATGTATCGCTTGCCGCCTTGTGAAGCTCTGCATGGCACGAGCACCTCACACGTCCGATCCCAAAATTAATTTTCAGCCTTTTCCTGCTAATAATTAATCTCTAATCCTCTCACCAGTGTCTTCCCCCAAAGAATACGGGCTTCAGCCTCCATAGAAGGCTGAAGCCCTTTTCCCGGTTAACTGCTATCCGCCAAACACAAAAAGTGCTCAGCGGCTCTCCTCAATTATTGTTAATCAATTGTAACCAATAAATCATCAAAAGTCAATATTTATTCATCATTTACGGATTGCCGCCTGTGCCGCCGCTAATCTTGCAATCGGCACTCTAAAGGGTGAGCAGGATACGTAATTCATCCCGACCCTGTGACAGAAGTCGATACTGTTCGGATCGCCGCCGTGCTCGCCGCAGATACCGATCTTCAGTTTCTTCTTGGTCTGCCTGCCGAGTTTGGTGCCCATCTCCACCAGCTTACCGACGCCGATCTGGTCGAGCTGCTGGAACGGGTCCGCCGCATAAATACCCTTTTTGACGTATTCGCCCAAGAATTTGCCGGCATCGTCCCGCGAAAAGCCCATCGTCATCTGCGTCAGGTCATTTGTACCGAAGCTGAAGAACTCCGCCTCGGTGGCGATTTCATCGGCTGTCAAAGCCGCCCTCGGCACCTCAATCATCGTCCCGATCATATACTTGATTTTGGCCTTCTTCTCCTTAAAGACCATTTTGATCTCATCGATAATTTCATACTTGACCAGCTTCAATTCCTCAACTGCCCCCGCCAGCGGAATCATAATCTCAGGAAGAACAACCTTGCCCGCCTTTTTCACCTTCAAAGCCGCCTCGATTATCGCCCTGGCCTGCATTCGGTAGATGGCCGGATATGTGATAGACAAACGGCACCCTCGATGACCTAACATCGGATTAAACTCATGCAACTGGTCAACCTTAGCCTTAACCACGGCCGGTTTGATTCCAAGCCGCAGCGCCATCTCCGCCTGGTTCCACTTGTCCTGCGGCAGGAACTCATGCAGCGGCGGATCAAGCAAACGAATAGTAACCGGAAGCCCCGCCATCGCTTTGAATATACCCTCGAAATCGCTGCGCTGATAAGGCAGCAGTTTCTTCAATGCACCTTCGAACTGCTTCTTGGCAACGGCATTTTCTTTTTCAATTGCCTTTTTCTCTTTAACGGTCTCGGCCGCTGCAATCTTATCAAGCATCAGAGCATAATCATCGGCAGCTAAAATTATCTGCCGCACAGGCCATATCCGCTCGCCCTCAAAGAACATATGCTCGGTCCTGCAAAGACCGATGCCCTCTGCTCCGAAGTCCCTTGCCCTTTTTGCGTCGCCGGGCGTATCGGCATTCGTGCGAACTCCTAATTTGCGCACGCTGTCACAAATTGTCATAAACTTACCGAAATCCCCGCTCATCGCCGGCTCCACCGTCGCCAACTGGCCCGTCATAATCTCACCCTTCGAGCCGTCTAAGCTGATCCAGTCGCCTTGCTTGACTGTCAGTTTACCTACGGTAAATTTATTGGTATTATAGTTGATATTCAAAGCGCTGACACCTGCGACACAGCATTTACCCATACCGCGTGCGACAACCGCCGCATGACTTGTCATGCCGCCGAAAGCCGTCAGAATACCTTCGGCCGCGTCCATTCCGCCGATGTCTTCCGGGCTGGTCTCTTTCCTGACGAGAATGACCTTCTTGCCCTTGTCTCTCCATTCCTCGGCAACGTCGGCCGTAAATACAACCTGCCCTACCGCCGCACCGGGCGATGCCGGAAGACCCCTTGCGATGACATTGCGCTTGGCCTTCGGGTCGAAATGAGGATGCAGCAGCCTGTCTAATTGCTCCGGCTCTACGCGCGTAACCGCCATTTTTTTCGATATGAGTTTTTCGTTAACCATATCTAAGGCCGTCTTGACTGCTGCCTCGGCGGTCCGCTTGCCCGTTCGAGTTTGAAGGATATAAAGCACCTTGTTCTGGATGGTGAACTCCATATCCTGCATGTCTTTGTAATGCTTCTCCAGCCGGCTCATAAGCCCCGTAAGCTGCTTGTAAGCCTTCGGCAGCTTCTTGTTCAATTTCTTTAACTCCATCGGCGTCCTTATCCCGGCCACCACGTCCTCGCCCTGCGCGTTCATCAAAAACTCGCCGTAGAATTCCTTCTCTCCCGTACTCGGATTCCGCGTAAAGCAAACGCCCGTCCCGCAGTCGTCACCCATATTGCCGAACACCATCGCCTGAACATTCACCGCCGTCCCCAACAGGCCGGTAATATTATTAAGCTCCCGATACCTAATCGCTCTTGGTATCATCCACGAGCCGAACACCGCGTCGATGGCATGCCTTAGCTGAACTTTCCCGTCCTGTGGAAACATTTCCCCGACGTGTTGTTTATAGACATTCTTGTATTTATCTACAACATCCTTCAATTCTTCTGCACTCAGCTCGCTATCGAGTTCGACCCTGGCCTTCTTTTTCGCCGCGTGAATTACCTCTTCGAAGTGCTCATGGTCGCAGCCCATAACAACATCGCCGAACATATCGATAAGCCGTCGATAAATATCGTATGCAAATCTCGGGTTCCTGGTCTTTTTAATAATGCCTTCGATAACATCGTCGTTCAGCCCTAAATTAAGGACTGTGTCCATCATACCGGGCATCGATACGGCCGCTCCGCTTCGAACGCTGACCAGCAGCGGATTATTCGGATCGCCGAGTTTGGCGTTCATTGCCTTTTCGAGTTTTGCGAGATTCTCATCGACTTCGGCCTCAAGTCCGGTCGGCCATTTGCCCCCTGATTTATAATACTCGCTGCATACCTTCGTACCGATGGTAAAGCCCGGCGGGACCGGAACTCCTATTCTTGTCATCTCAGCAAGATTGGCTCCTTTACCGCCCAGGAATTCCTTCATCTTGGCGTTGCCGTCGGCCTTGCCGCCACCGAAAAAATACACCCTTTTTTCTGCCATTCTAAAATTCTCCTTCTAACTACAATTTAGCATTAAAACAATCCCATAATACCGGGATTATATCCAATATTTCTGCACATCCGCCAGGCGACTTCGCAGAGCGGGCAGTAAGCATTTAACAAAGCAGCGACTCTACAGGGAAAAATAAGATTGATTAGTATATTCACTTAAGATGATTGTGTCAACCCTATAAGAAATTTCTTTGTCTTTTAGCAATTAAATCCGTACTCTGCCTGTCGCCTGTGCATGCCAAATCGTAGAAGACAAAGGAAAGAAAACGGGCGATGGGCGTATTAAAAAATTGAGAATTTCGAATTGATTCCCGTGGATGGATGAGCGGATGAGTTAATGAGTTAATGTATATGTCCTGACGCCAGGTGTGTTAGATTGAACCAATAGATTATAAGTACGGCAGCCGAAATTGCTATGCCGCCTGCTGCCAAAATTTTGCCCCATAGTCTGCTGTGTCTTCGGAGCATTCGTAAAAGGGCCACAATACCCGCCGCAAGCGAGGTTGTCGGCAGAATAGTACATAAGCTGTGGACGAGTCTATACTTTGGTGTCTCTGCTACGAGGCAGCCCGGGAGGCTTTGTACGGCCTCGATTCTGCGGATTGACAGTATTACAGCGAGAATCGCCAGAATACTTAGAACAAGCGATGCTGCGGCCAATATGCCTGTGTGCGGTTTTTGTCCAGGCGTATTGTTATCTATTTCACTCATACTTTCTTTTTCTATATCAAAATTGCCTGCTTTGATTAGATCTTTATAATAACTACTACTGTTAACTCAACTGCGATGTTCGGACAGTTAATTTACTATTAACCCGTCAGGCGACGCCGGATTTTCGATATTGTCGATTGGCTATTGAGTATTCGGTATTTGTGCTGCGCTATAGGATTTGCTATTGACTTTTGTAGAATTATTTTTTATGACGGATTACCGATAATTGAGGAGAGCCGCTTAGCACATTGTGTGTTCGGCGGATGGCGGTTAACCGGAAAAAGGGCTTCAGCCTTCTATGGAGGCTGAAGCCCGAATTCTTTGAGGGAAGAGCGAGGAAAACGTTTAGAATTTGGAATTGTTGGCTGTGAGATAAAGTTTATTATCTCACGGATTAAAGAGTAGAAGAATATGTTTTGTAATTGTTTTTGCATTAAGTTAAAATTCTTGAGTTCTGATAAAGATTGAGCAGGAACGAATTTCTTCTCCAACGGAATAGTCAGTGCTGGAAAGGAGATGAGGATGCGCGGTATAATTATTTGGGCGGCAGGGGTTTTATTTGTTTTGAGCAGTTTTGTTGCGGCGGGGACGGTTTTGGCAGAGGATGTTATGGTGGACGGAGGCCGGCGGGGTCAAAAGAAGGGGGGGTTTGGGGCGGGGCTTTTTTCATGGGGGGGGAGGGGGCGCGGGGGTTTTCCCCCCGGGGGGGTTTAGAGGGGATATGGCGGGGGGGGGGGGGGGGGAATGTGTCGCGTGGGGATGTGGGGGGGGGCGGTTGGAAAGAAAAAAGAAGAAAGGGGGGAAAAACGCGGTGAGGATTTCGATATGGGTGCCAGCGGCGGCCGGGCCCAGATATTCGTCGATTTCGGCAAGGGCATCCTGAAGATAAATCCAGAGATTAAAATCATCGGGACGGTCTGGAGCCCGCCGGCGTGGATGAAGGTGAATAAGTCCATCACCGATAAAAAGTCCGGGTCAATTCGGGCGGGAAGTTATGGGAGCATTAATAACCGTGTCGATCCGAAGTATTACAGGCACTTCTGTAAGTGGATGGTGGAGTACGTGAAGATGCATGAGAAGATTGGCGTGCCTTTTTATGCCGTGAGTGTCGGCAATGAGGTGCAGTTTACCCAGTCTTTCGAGAGTTGTGTGTGGGACGGCAAGGACTATGTCACCATAATAATTATGCTTCGCGAGATGCTGGATGCCCAGGGCTGTCGCGAGGTGAAAATTTTTGGGCCGGAGACGATGACCAGCCATCTTTACCAGGGCGGTACCGGTTCGTATGTCAAGGCGATAAAGGACAATGCGAAGGCCTTGGAGGCGCTGGACGTATTTGCTACGCACGGCTATGAGGACGGAGTGAAGGCGGAGATGTCGGCTACTTCGTCGGGCAAGTTTCGGGACCTTATCGAAGGAGCCGGCAAGCCGTTCTGGATAACCGAGGGCGGGACAGGAGGGCATGACTGGCCGGAGCCTATTCGAGGGGGTATCGGTAATGCCCTTCATAATGCGCTGGTGGCGGGGGACTGCTCGGCCTTTGTTCCGTGGCAGATAACAGAAAACAAAAAGAGCACACATTGTATTATGCTGATGAGCACGTACACGCCGAAGACTTATACCGCGATGCATTACAGCAGGTTTATCCGGCCCGGCGCCCGCCGTATCGAGGCCGAGCCAGGTTTCGGCAGTGTACAGGTGGGTGCTTTTCTGCATGAGAAGAACGGCGATGTCACCATCGTGGCCATCAATCCGAATGAGCAGGCCCAAAGACTGAATCTGACTTTAAGAAATCTTAAGGGATTGACCTTGCTGAAGGTTTATCGTACTTCGGCGTCTGAGAGCATGCAGGAAGTGGGTGAAGCGGGGGTCAGTGACAATAAGGCCGCTTTTGATATGACGCCCCTGAGCATTGTTACTTTCTCGGGCAAGATCAGCAGATGAGATGGCTGCGCGTTGTTAGGGACAAAATTTCAGGTTTTTTATTGGTTGGCCGGAGTTGTCGGTGATTCGCAGGTACAGGCCCCAGTTGAATTCTGTATTGCACACTTTGATTAAAATAGTATTTTCGCCTTTTCTCAGATTGACGGGGAGAATGTCACTATCGGGTGCGGCGGAGCGCTCGATGTTTTTGGAAAGGAGCTTTTGGCCGTTAAGCCATAAGGTGACAGTGTCGTTAGTGCCGAGGCGGAGCTGGGCTGGGCCGGCCTTCGGGCTGATGAGTTTACAATAAGCGTAGGCGCAGACCCAATCGGACGGGGAGAAGATTTTTAGAAAGTCCAGATAACCCTTATTATCAACAGAAGCTATTTGCCAGCGCACATCATCAGCGCTGCCGGGGTAGGCCGCATTAAAGTCGAGATTTTCTTCCGGCGGGAAAGCCCGGTTGAAGGTATCGGAATTTTTGCTTCCGAACGGGCCGATGATTTTGAAGGTCTTTACGAAGTTTAACATTTGCAGGAAGTCGCCGGATTTATATTGCCTTACCTTTCGGCTTATTTGCTGTAGAGGACCGGAGGGGGTCCATTTTTCCTGCAGGACGGCTTTATAATCATTTAGGCGCTCATCCACGGGGAGGGCTGAATTGCTGACGCTGCCGTATTTAGCTACATCGGCATCCGTGAAGTGCCACCATGTTGCACCGTGGCCGTATATCCAGCAGTAGCGTTTGGAAGTCAGGAGCATACCGGCGTACTGATTGCGGAAATCCTCGGGTGGATAGTTGCTGGTTTTGTCGGCGTATGAGCCGACGATTTTGTCGCCGAATTTTTCGACTCGGCCGCTGTAGCCCAGACGCTCACCGGATTCATCGCGGATTTCGCGGTAGTAACCGAGCGGCCAGCCGCCAAGGGAGATGGAACAATTTTTTCGCCAGTAGCGGGCCGCCGGCTGGTCCAGATTTTTTAGGATGTCGGATTCGAGGCCGTGGACGTAGTGAATCAGGCCGATGGTGCTTACCATTTGATAGGAGCGTTCGGTAAGCAGGTGAAGTCCGCCGGGTGCGTTGGCTTCGGCCATGCCGCGGATCATACCGACGAGAAGGTCTGTGGCTAAGGGGCCGTAGAAGTAGATGCCTTCGGGCAGTTTTAAGAAGACCATATCTGGATAGCTTTGGAGCATTGCTTGGGTAAGGCCGTAGCCTCTTTTTACGGCGGCGGCGCGCAGGTCGTCTTTCGTGTAACCTTTGTAATCGTAGCTTTCCCAGTCCAGGTCGTATTGTTCGCCGACGTATTCGATGTCGAGAGCTATACCGCGGCAGCCGGACTGTTTGGCGAATAGGGCGGCCTGGCGGAAATTCTCGTTAACCTTTTGCCAGGCGGCATCGTCGGTCCAGAGGGGGACATGGCTGTAAAATGCGACTTTTATAAAATTCTCTGTGATGCCCTGTTTGAGGCATTTATCGTTGCAGGCTTTTATCCGCTGAAAGGTTTTGTCGTTTTCACCCCGGGTGGTGACATCACCATCTGCGGCCCAGATATCATCGGAGAAGTTTCTCATAATGCCAGATAATAGAAAACCATCGAAACTCGCGGCTTTCCAATCAGCGGCGGTGTCCTGTAGATACTCCGGTGTGATTGGGCTAAAGAGCAGGGTGTGCGGTTTGGTTATTTGGCTTTGGGTCGTGCAGCCGCAAATTAAGACGATGCAGACGAGCGGGAGATGTAGTTTTCTCAATATTATTCTGCGATTCATTATCGGATTTCCTTAAATGTTAGATAGCAATAAATTTTGTCCAGTCAGGATAAATCATTTACCGCCTGCAGTTAAGAAAATTCGCAGAGAAATTCGGCTCTTTAATTAGATTTTTTCAAACGTGAACTTATGTGCGTCGGCGTCGATTTTTATATTGTCGCCGTCGGTGAATTTGCCGGCCAGAAGCTCGGCGGCCAGGGGATTTTCCAGTCGCTGCTGGATTGTTCGCTTCAGGGGCCTTGCGCCGAAGGCGGGTTCGTAACCTTCATCCATAATCTGCCGGCGGGCATTGTCGGTGAATTCGAGGGTTATGTGGCGGCCTTTTAAGCGCTCAGCGAGGTAATCGAGCTGGATATCGACAATCGTTCGCAGGTGCTCCTTGTCGAGCATGTGGAAGACGATTATTTCGTCGATGCGGTTCAGGAATTCCGGCTTAAAGAGCAGCTTGAGGGCGTCTTTGACGTGTGCCTCGATTTCCCAGTCGGCGCCGGATTCTTCGGTTAGCTGCTGAATCTGCTGGCTGGCGATATTGCTTGTCATAATGATGACGGCGTTTTTGAAATCGACGGTCTTGCCTTTTCCGTCGGTCAATCGGCCGTCATCGAAGACCTGCAGCAGGACGTTGAAGATATCCGGGTGTGCCTTTTCAATCTCATCGAGCAGAATGACCGAGTAGGGTTTTCGCCTGACGGCTTCGGTCAGTCGGCCGCCCTCATCGTAACCGACGTAGCCCGGCGGCGAGCCGATGAGCCGGGAAACGGAGTGCTGTTCCATAAACTCGCTCATATCGACTCGTATCATAGAGTGCGGGTCGTTAAAGAGAAAGTCAGCGAGTGCTTTGGAAAGCTCGGTCTTACCGACACCGGTTGGGCCGAGGAACAGGAACGTTCCTAAGGGCTGGTTCGGGTCTGACAGGCCCGAGCGGCTCCTGCGAACGGCGTTGCAGAGGGCGGCGACCGCCTCATCCTGTCCGACTACACGGCGGCGAATTGCATCCTCCATTTTCATAAGTCTTTCTCGCTCGCCGGAGAGTAATTTCACGATGGGTATTCCTGTCCATTTGGAAACAACGTCGGCGATGTGCTCAGCGGTTACTTCATTGCGGATTATTGATTTGTCGGATTTGGAAAGCTCGGCCTCTTTTTCCTCGAGGTCTTTTTTCAGGTTTGTGATGGTTTCATACTTCAGACGGGCGGCGGTTTCGAGGTCGCCTTTTCGCTGGGCCTCTTCAAAGCTGTTTTGGGCCTCTTCGAGGTTTTCCTTGATGGTTTTTATCCGGTCGATGTCACCTCTTTCACTTTCCCACTGTGCGGTGAGTGTTTTGTCCTGCTGCTGGAGTTCGGCCAACTGCTTTTCGGCTTTTTTTAATCGTTCTTTACTTGCCTTGTCACTTTCTTTTTTCAGTGCTTCGCGTTCGATTTGAAGCTGGACAATTTTTCTGCGGATGGTATCCAGCTCGGCCGGCAGTGAATCATTTTCGATGCGCAGTTTCGAGGCGGACTCGTCAATCAAATCAATCGCTTTATCGGGGAGCCAGCGGTCGGTTATGTAGCGGTTTGACAAGGTCGCGGCGGCGACGAGGGCCGAGTCGGTAATCCGTACGCCGTGATGGGTGTCGTACCGGTCTTTGAGGCCACGGAGGATGGCTATGGTTTCTTCAACGCTCGGTGGGTCAATTACAATCGGCTGGAAACGCCTCTCGAGAGCGGCGTCTTTTTCCACGTACTTCCGATATTCGTCAATGGTAGTAGCGCCTATACACCGCAAGTCACCGCGTGCAAGGGACGGCTTTAGCAAATTACCCGCATCGACGGCGCCTTCGGCTTTGCCTGCGCCTACGACGGTGTGCAGCTCATCGATGAAAAGAATAATTTGTCCTTCGGCGGCGACGACCTCTTTGAGGACGGCCTTTAGGCGATCCTCGAATTCGCCCCTGAATTTTGTTCCGGCTATCAGTGAGCCCATGTCCAGAGCGATGATTCTTTTGTTCTTGAGGCCCGTAGGGACATCGCCTGTAATTATTCGCTGGGCGAGGCCTTCGACGATTGCGGTTTTGCCGACGCCCGGCTCGCCGATGAGTACGGGATTATTTTTCGTTCTGCGGTTAAGGACCTGCATACACCGGCGAATCTCCTGGTCTCTGCCGATGACGGGGTCGAGCTTTCCCTTTTTCGCCATCTCCAAAAGGTCAATGCCGTATCGCTCGAGGGCTTTATATTTATCTTCGGGGTTCTGGTCGGTAATCTTTTCCGGGCCGCGAATCTCTTTAAGGGCGCTCTCGATCTGTTCGGAGGTGACTGAGTTTAGGCGCAGTATCTCTTTGGCGTCACTTTTTACAGAGGCAAGAGATATGAACAGGTGCTCGACGCTGAGGTATTCGTCGCCCATCGCATCGGCCCTGTTTTGTGCGTCCAGGACAACCTGGCTCAGGGCCGGATCGGGCATGAGCTGATTAGTGCCGGAGCCCTGTGGCAGCCGACCAAGCTCGCTGTCGGTCATCTCTTTAATTCGCGAGACGTTGGCGCCTATCTTTTTCATAATCTCGACTGCGATGCTTTGATCATCATTACATACGGCCGACAGTAGATGCAGCGGCGACATAACAGTATGCGATTTTGCCATCACAATCTGCTGGGCGGTAGCCAATGCTTCCTGGGCTTTTAGTGTGAATTTATCGAATTTCATTATTCACCTTTTTTCTTTACACAGACTCAATTTCAATTATAGACATTCTTTTATAATTTATAAGTGCAAACAGCGTGCCGAAACAAGGTGAAAGTGTAATTGTTGTTGTTACAGATAGTTACGGTTTTCCTGGGTTTCGGGTACGTGCCAATTTGGCAGGTATTTGCTTGGATTCGTATATAGGAAGTCCGTGTTCGATATTGATGATTGACTGTTTGGATTCGAAATTCAGAGATGCGAATTTAACGAAGAGTTCGGCCTTATTGAAAGCTCTTGGTTCGCCAGTGAAAACTTGGGCGGGGATTATTGGCCGCCGCCGACCCAGCCGGTTTTCGTATTGTAGATGAAGTTGCCTCTGAGGCGGGTACTGATGTACACGGCGTCGCCGTTAATGGCGAAGACGGCCTCGAGCTTTCTCCTTATCTTGATTTGTGCCGCACCATATTGAGAAAGTGCGAGGTGCAGGTCTTCTCCGTACTGGAGAATCTGATTATCGGAAAAACCTGCACCACGCATGACTCGTACAATGTTATCAGAGCTTAGAGTAAGTACGTTCTGGTTATTAACCGGAAAGATCTCAAAGCCTCTGTTTCCTACACAACCACCCAAACCAAAAGCCAGAAATGTCAGCAGCAATGATATAAAAATCACATCGATGTTTTTTGATCTCTGACTAATTGGTTTCATAGTTTTTATCTCCTCTTATCCTCTTAGTACGCCCCTTTATCTGACGGGACGTGATAAACTTCGCCGCAGGCTCGCCCTAAAATCGCTTTCCATTGGTTGGCTTAGCGCCTGTCCCATCGGCGCCTGACCCATTGGAGCCTGCTGCCGTATTGGCGCCTGACCCATTGGAGCCTGTCCGAATGGTGCTTGTCCCATTGGGGCCTGCATTCCGGGTGCGGGCGGCTGGGTAAAATTGATTTCCTGGCTCGACTCGGGTATTATATGTGCCGTAATGAATACGGCAATTTCCCTGGATGACGCTTCATCGTTCGTATTCTTGAACAATCCACCGATAAGCGGAAGTTTGCTGAGTCCTGGTACCCTCCTTTTGTCGGTACGTGTTCTGTTCTCGGTAAGGCCGGCCAGAGCAACGGTTCCACCGTCTTTGATACGGACGGTGCTCTGGGATGTTCTGCGTGTAACGACCGGAAGCTCGCTTTCCCTGCCCCGAGGTATGCTGTCACTGACCTCGATGGCCAGAGCCAGCGTGATATCATTATTGTCCCCAATGTGGGGTGTGATATTTAACTTGGTTCCGGACTCAATCTTTTCAAGCTCGGAATAGTAAGAGCCGAAGAAACCGCCTTGTTGTTGGCCCTGGTTTCCGGTCATGAAATAGTACTCTTCGGTCATGACTGCGATTTCCGCTACTTTTCCATCCTGGGCCAATGCCTGAGGATTGGCTATTATGGTGGCCTCATCATTCTGAGCAAGAAGATTCAGTGTCGCTGTAAGTGCACTTGTAAAAGTTGCATCAGGAGCATAACCAATTGAGAAACCCGAGGCCACTTTGCCGCCGAGGTCCAATAAGCTTCCCCCTCTGCCTTTCAGGTCGTTACCAAAAAGTCCGCCGCTTATTGTCGGGAAACCCCACTGTACTCCCAGGTTCAGCAGATTTCCTCGTTGCATTACCACGATACGTGCATCCAGGAGGACCTGTAAACGAACTTTGTCGATTTGTTTGAGGTCGGCTATGATCCGCTCGGCCAGGGCCGGTGGAGCCGTTACTACCACTCCAAATGTGTCGGATCCGGGCGGTCCTAATTCGGCCTGTACGTAAGGCCTGAATGCAGTGGATAGAAGTCCCACAGCGGCCTCAGCGGTGACGTAGCTCATTGTTATGCGGTGAGTTTCGCTCATACGTGCGAACATCGCGTTTTCTATGCCTCCTGATGTAAGAGTTCCTGTGGCAACAAGATAGAAATGCTCTGTCTTCTTCCAGATATAGGGAGTTCCGGCCAGGACAATATCAAGGGCCGTTTCAACGGTGACGTCTTTTAATACACAGGATACAGTACCTACGACAGTTTCATCGGGGATAATTGTAACGTTCGCTGCTGCTGCGATACTCTGAAGTGTATCGATTAGCGGATCATCGGCAAAAGTATTACTAATAAGCGGTATTTGCGGAACGACTACGCCTGGTTCCAGGAATGTAGGAGCTTCCCGCTGCTTAATAAGTTCATCCAATTGTTTTTGTATCTGCTCCAAAGGTGTGAGTGGTTTTTCGGGCTCAGTACTGGGAACAGGAGTTGGAGGTACAGGTATCGCTGCTCCGGTCCATTGATCGCCCTGGGGCACCGTGACTGTTGGTGCACCAGGTGTCGTTGTTGCCGGTACGGTTGTTGTCGGAAACGTAGGTGTAGACCTTCGCGTAGGAATAATTTCCGAAACGGGCATATCATCCTTCCAGTTTTCGGTAATGTTGCTGGTGTACGGCTTGCTCGGGAACGAGAAGCCTTCTTTTTCCAGCGAAATTTCGCCTGTCCAGTTATATGGTACTTCAACAGTGAATTGGCCCTTATCATTGGTGGCGGTAGTGCCTCCGCCATTATTAGCCGTGACCTTGACACCTTCAAGACCTGTTCCGCCAATCATCACACTTTCGGATATGGTAAACGTCTGTACTATTGCTGTGAAGACCTGGTTGGACTGGTCTCTTGTAACGGGCGCAGCGTATCTTTTATTTGTCGGTCTGAAGTTATGACCCTGGAGTGTAGGCGTTATCGTTCCGCGCCAGCCGTAATCTACGGTCAGTTCGTACTCGCCGTTTTCATTAGTTGTAGCGGAACCTCCGTCGCTGTCTGCTAAAACAAATATACCTTCGACAGAATCGCCCTTATCAGTGCGTATGGTCCCGGCAATGGTACGTTTTTCTTTTGTTGCATAATAGTCGCGATTAACCTCAGCGCTATACAGCTCAGGGTATTCTATTTCTGCCGGTTCAAATGTGTAGCCTGCCTTTTCGGGCGTAATTGTTCCCTTCCAGCCATATTTGACTTCGACGCTATAAGTTCCGTCGGGATTGCTCATGACAGCTCTTCCGGGCAGACCTTTAAGTGTTGCACCGCCAACTCCGACAGAACCGCTGATTGTAAAGGTTATCTCTTTGGCGGTATAGTTACGGTTTTTCTCGTCTTGTGTAATGGCGGCGTATGTCATATCAACCGGGCTGAACTCATAGCCGTCCTTCATAGGTATAACAATACCGCTGAAGCCCCAGTCAACTGTAGCACTGTAAGCACCGCCCGAACCGGTTACCACATCGCCGGGCAGGCCTTCCATTTTTACGCCCTCCATACCGGTTGAGCCGGAAATGGTTAACATAATCGGGCTTGGAGTATAATTCTGATTGGTCTTGTCGGAGATAATTTTGGAGTAGTTGATAGTAGCGGTATCAAATTTGTAACCGGCCTTTACAGGCTTTACGGTTCCGCTCCAGCCCCATTCAACAGTGGCGCTGTAATAGCCGTTCCCGTCGGTAAATACGGCAGGTCCCGGCAGTCCGGTTATTTCTACTGAATCCATACCAGCCGTGCCGGATATTGTAAAAGTAATCGGATTTGCATAGTAATCCTGATTTGGATACGAACTCATAATATCGGTATATGGCATCTCGAACGGCTCAAAGGTGTAGCCTTCTTTTTCCGGCTTGACCGTACCAGTCCAGTTGAAAGGAACTATTGCGCTATATGCACCGTTTGTGCCGGATTTCGGATTATCCGGCAGACCGTTTAATGTTACTCCCTCGGTACCGGCTGAACCTGAGATTGTATAGGTGACGATTGAACCGGTGTAGTTCTGATTTGGCATGTCCCTGTTGACGTTAGTGTATGGTTTACTTCCCGGTGTGAACAAATAGCCGTCTTTCATTGGTGCAGCGCTGCCTGCGAACCCAAAGTCCACAATAGCCACGTAAGTTCCATTGGCTTCTGTAACGGGACTGCCGGGCAGGCCGTCCATTGTGACACCTTTCATCGGTTGACCGCCAACAGATACCATACCTGAGATTGTATATGTCTTTAGCTTGGCGACGTAGTCCTGGTTAGTCTGGTCGCTGGTAACCTTTGGATAGCTTCTTTGTTGCGGCTCGAAGGTAAAGCCGGCCAATAAAGGCGTAACAGTACCGCTCCAGCCGTATTTAACAACGGCGCTGTAGTAGCCGTTACCATCGGTAACTGTGTCCGGCAGACCGTTCATAGTCACTCCAGGTTGGCCTACTGAGCCGGAGATAGTGAAAGTTACCATTTGCCCTTCAATCGCGGCCTGGACGTTGACATTCAACGCGCAGATCAAAACAGCGAAGAGGACTACTGTACCGTCCGATAAAAATTTACTGATGTTTTTCCTTGCCATAAGTCAATGTCCCTTTCTGTAGCCATTAACCGGCAGAACTACAGCTCTTTTGCCTTGTATCGGCAATCCAGCTTGATTCTTTAGTAAAAAATGACTTTGCCGGTTAACTACCATTGAACCTCGATTTTTTCTCCAAGATTATCTACCTGTAAAACTTCCATGACCTTTTGCCCTCCCTGGGCCATGACTCGTATACCAATTTGTTTATCTGTTTTTTCTGCCAGTTCGAGGCCGTGTCTCAGCTCGGCCGCCAGACGGTAAACGCCTTCGGGAATTCTGGAGATATCAATAACTCCGGAGTAGTCCCTTGCCTCAAATGGGAGCATCATATCTGTTTTCCTGCTTGTAAGTGCTGCTACTGCCACTGGCGCGCCCAAAGAATCTACAATAGCTGCCCTACACCCGAGTGGCGTAAAGTGGATTCGACCGAAATTGCCGTATCTGGCGATGACATAATACTCCATACCATCTTTCAAGGCGGGCTTTAGCGTCATTCCGTAAATATAAGGATCGACAGTTATATTCTGATTTGCAACGCTGATCGGAGCTGTTGTTACGCCTCCACTCTGGCCATCGGCATAGGTGCTGACAAAGCCAAGAACGGCGTAATAACATGGAATCAACTCTGATATATTGTTGGGCATCTTTGATATAATGCGTATACTCTGCTGGGCACGGCTGCGCAGGCTGAATTGCTTAGGCTCAAATTCCAACCATCCGGTACAGTCCAGATCATTGCCCTTCATGTCTCCGAAAGCGACGCCATTAAGCGATTGCGGTAAGCGCACGGCGGCCTCGACATTAACAGTCTCATCCGAGGCATTATAGACTTTTATCACTTCGACGCGGGTAGCCCCAGGTAATGAGTTTATTGAAATACTGCCGGGCAGCAGGTCAATAGGGGCATCTGTGGCCACTTTTATGATACTTGGGTCGCCTGCGAAAGCGAATTCATCGGTAATTCTCTGGTCACGGCGGCCGTCAACGTAGAGCCAGCCTCCTACTCTGTAATTTCCCGGCGGCAGTGACTTGACGTTGGCTTTTAATTTTAATTTGGCCCCAGGGATTATGCTTGCAGCTGTGAATTCCGCGGTTGTAATTTCTCGCCAGTGTCCATCCAGGAAGCCTTTGATTTGAGCAAATCCCTTCAGGTGGGAACGTGTCCCGCCGTTATTATCAATGCTCATTATGACATTTGTTGATGCCGGGCGTTCCCGGTTAGCATTCACGGGCTCAAGAGCCATATTTTTTAGTTTTATTTCATGTCGCATAGGCCTGCCCTGTATATCAATTAATACAGGGACTAAAAAGCGTACATTTATACCGATAATCTTTGACATACCGGCCCTGGGTCTTACGCTTGGAATAATCCCGGCAGCGTAGAATCCGCGGGTACGAATTGGCACTTTTATATCAACCGTTACCCCGGCTGCACCCATAGGAGCGGCTGAAACATAGTTGCTTGCCAGGCTTATCCATGATTTACACGAAGAAAGGCCCGATCTATCAAAAGTAGTGTCATTTGGCTCAATGATTTCCCACTGGCCGTCTTCCGTCTGGGTAAGATCGACGACTGTTATATCTAACTCGTAGGTCTCGTTCGGGTCGAAACTTTGAAACGACAATGATGTTTGAAACTGTTGCCTTGGCATAAGCGGAAGATCCATTCTCATAGGCTGGACAACAATCTGACCGAAAGCAGACCCCCCGGAGACAAACATGCTCATCACAATTATTATGGCGAAAGCCAGATGGTTTTGAGCGACATTTTGCTTCCTCACTTTTTCTACCTCCCAATAACTTCTTATTTAATATACTAATAAATGTAAAGTAGAATACGTATAATTCCAAAGCTGCTTGGGCTCTTATGATTCTAAGCCTATTATTGCACCTTTACATTGTATTTTCGTGGTCAATTTCATGGATATTTATACCAATATTGGGGCTTTTAATTTTTCGGCTATTTGTTATCCTTACTTTTTATAATTCCCTTCCGAATCCCCATACTGGCCGCCAATCCACAAATTTAACCTTGTAAGAGCCCTTTTGGCTCGATAACTACATTTACGCTTATCTTCCTTCCTTCACCCTTAATTCATTTATTACCAAGTCTATCATTTTCCCGCTCGAATGTCAAGCATAATTTGCCTAAATATCCTATATTGACAAAATAGTTTTCAAATAAACAGAAGGGGTAAATTTTGCGTTTGCCGCTTCTGCTTTTTGACATATCTCAGTAGAAGATTACGGATATAAGGCCCATTAAAGCCTCTCGTCTCTACTGAGACTGTCCTGCTGATTACGGTGTACCGCCATCCGGGGGTTTTACGGTAATCGTAAGCGTACCAACCTGGGTTTTTTCAGACGGCCCGGTCGCCCTCCAGATCTCAGCATTCCAGGCATTGACGCAAATTGTCAGTGTTTCCCAGTCGCCTATGCCATTGATTTGAAATTTGTCACCTGCCCATTTCACCTCTGTATCCTTGAGGATGCCGGTGCTATTCTTATCTACTCTGCCGCCCAAAATTGCCGGAAAGTTGGCTCTTACTTTAATTTCTTCGCAGTCGCGGTAGCACGGGAAGTCGTCGGTATTATTTTTGCCGATTGATGTGCAAGTAACCTGTTTTAGATTAAGTTCGCGGTCGGCGCAATCCTTAAGCTGTACAAAATGGCCTACATCCATATATATAGGCATTACACAGAGGTCTATCGCTTTGTAAGTCCAGGGCCAGTCGCCATCTCTTTTGATCGAGCCGCCCGGTGCCGGCGCTCCCGCTTGGACAGTGGCAGCCATAAGAGCTGCAACTGCCAGTGCAATCATACATTTTTTTACCATTTTCATGTCCCCCCTATTTATTCTTTTATTCTTGCCCCATGAAAGGCCGATTTTTCTGGTCTTTGGAGCCGCTAAAGCCCAGGCTGACTGCCTTGGCTGCACGTTTAGCCGGATAAACATTGTTTCCTCGTTGTTGATGAATATCTCCGCTTTAATACCAGTCTGAGCAGTGACCTATAAAAAGCTGGATTTCCGCCCCCAATTCGATATTTGATCGAGCCCTCCTGCTCGCACTTGTCATCCTTCTTTTATCCGCATTAAACTATTACCGATTCTATCATTTTTCAGCTCAAATGTCAAGAATAATTTGCCCAAAATCGCCCATATTGACAAAGATATTTAAAAAAGAGGAGGGGCAGATTTAACATCTGCCCCTCCATATTTACATCTTTTTTGACATGTCCCTGTACTTTTAACAAGTGTCTATAAAACTACACTTCTCCTGTGGGACTGTCCTGCTGATTAACCGCCGCCATCCGGGGGCTTAACGGTAATCGTAAGATTACCAACGTGCGTTTTGTTATTGGGTGAACCAGCTTCCCAAAGCTTTGCCTTCCAGGCTTTGACGCAAATAGTCCGTGGTTCCCAGGCGCCTGAGCCCGTGAGTTGGAAGTTGTCACCTACCCAATACTTATCTACCCCGTCGAGGATGGGACCAACCTTTGAAATATTGGCGCCCAAAATTGCCGGAAAGTTGGCTCTGACCTTAATTTCTTCGCAGCCTTCGTAGCACGGGAAGTCACCGGAACCTTTTCCGATTGTTGAGCAGACAACCTGTTTTAGTATAACTTCGCGGTCGCCGCATTTCTCAAGCTGTACAAAATGACCTACATCCATAAATATTTTCATTGTGCAGAGGTCTATGGCTTTGTAGGTCCAGGGCCAGTCGCCGTCCCTTTTGACAGAACCACTCGGTTGACCGTCCGGATTCGGTGTCTGCGCTGGAGCTATGGTAACCAGCAGGGCTACCACTGCAAGTGCAAATATACATTTCTTTACCATTTTCATATCCCTTTCTTAACCCTCGCTCCCTGAAAGGCCAATTTTTTCGACCTTCGGAGCTACTAAAATTTCCTTAGCCCAGGCTCACTGCCTGAACCACACGTTTAGCGGGACTAAACTTCTTTTAACCGATCTCGATGGCTATGCCCGCTTTAATGCCGATCTGAATCGGGACCCATAAATTTGCGATTTTCAAGCCGGGAATTTGTTTCCCGGCGTTGTCGCTTTGCCACCTCAAGACCGGGCCGGCTTCTTCAGGCGGTTCGCAAGCATCCGTATGCTTACGAATCATCACTTCTCACTACCTCACACCTCCTTTCTCCCCAACCTTTGTAAAGGAGGGGGCTGGCTGTTCTATTGAACAACTTCTATCCACAAACCCTGGGCATTGATATTTGTTTATTATTACGTATTCTGATTGTTTATTTTTTTTGGCCATTTTTTTCTCTTAAGGTAAAGGCATTACGGTAAAAGTAATAGTTCCTTTATACTTTCCGGCGGTTTCAAATGGATTGACCTTCAGTTTGAAACTCAAATCAATATTGTGTGAACCCATTTCCGGATTCGATATCATGACCGGCTTTTCCATAGAGACGTATCCGTCCGTAATCGGTGATTGTATGGAGATACGATCGGGCGTTATGGTTTTACCCATGCGGTGTCTCAGCGTTGTAACAGAAGCCATTATCGGCCCGTGCAGACAGTTGGAATTCACCTTGAGGGTTAATGCTGCTGAAGATAAGCCGAAGGTGGTTGGATACAGCGCCGCTCCGGGTGCAAGAAGAGAAGGTGCCGTAAACTCGATTTCTCCGAACTGAACACTTTCGGATGAAGGAGATATCTTCACAAATGGCAAATCCGCCTGTGCTGTCATGGGCACTGCGAACAGTATTATTGCCACAAACCAGGTTTTCATTACTCTTCTCATTTTTCCCTCCCCCAAATAAACTTACTTTACGAACGACGGTTCCTTTGCCGTAAACGATAAACAGCAAGCCTAATTGTTTTCCGGTCCCTCGGATTTCCAATGCTGCGTTAATGCCGTCCTTATATTACCTGCGCAGCTTTTCCTGTTCGACTGGCCAAAGTTCACAAAGGGCTCGAAAGTGTGCAAGAAGAAGTGAATTATGCGAAGTCTTTTCATCTCTCCTCATCATCACTCTCCATACTTCCAGCAAGGCCCTATATGTAAATGGCACGGCCATACATAATCATATTCCTTGCTAACTTGCCAAAATAACAGTTTTCTTTGTCTATGTCAATAGCTAAATTCCAAAATATATTTTTTTCAGTCTTAGCCGACCCTCGTATTTTACCTAATTTGCGCATTGATGTCAATATCTAAATAGCCCAAACTTCCAGGGCGGGTGTTTTTTTTGTATTTTTCGGACCCTTATTTCTTCACTATGTCCTCAACTTGCAGAGTGAGTCAAAACGGTAAAGTATTGTAAAACCTTATATTGCAAAGAGATACGGCGCGGAATATGTGGTCGGCAAAGCGTTTTAGGCGCTGGCGGAAATTGAATAGCTTACAAGGAAATAAAATTCGGCCCGGAAATTTTTTTGGCTTCAATATACATTTTTTGCAGGTTCAAGGACATTCTTTGGAGGATTTACTGTTTCATGCCAAAAGATCAGATGCTTTATCTTAACGTTTTTTTTCATCTGAGTTATTTAAGTTTTGTTTGAAATGTTCGTTATTTGTGAATTTGTTGTCTGTGAAAGCAGATATTTCCAACGCTTATCAGGTGACATTTTTACCGGGCGTTTTTCTTGCGCCCGAATAGGTAGTTACAATGGGCGGATTATGCGGATCAAAAAAAGAAAATCCACGCGTCTTTAAAACAGAACAGTTTCCATTCCCGAATTCATTATATAGCTCAGGGGGATTAGTTGATTTGCCGATTCTTCGACCCGATGGTTACTTTAAATTGAGAACGTGGGAAGCTCTGATATTGTACATGCTGATGACAATGAAAAAAAGGCTGTGAGTTCCGATTAGGTCGAGACTCACAGCCTTTTTGCTTACATCAGATATCCGCAAATACTACGGACAATTATCAGTCCAGTCGGCCGTGAAAACCGCCAAATCCTGAAGGTTTATTAAACCATCACCGTTGTAATCTTCGCATATCGAGAAGCTTGAATCCGGAGTGAAGTAGTAGTCTTCCGTTTCGCCGAATACGTACCCGCTCTGTGGTCCGGAACCGCCGTTACCTCTGACGCCGGGAGCACTGCCGACTGTCCAGGGCTTATCCGAGAGAGTAATTCTCATCCATATTTGCTTGGTACCTGTATCCGGATGCCATGACAGGAATGCCGGTGTTGTGATTTGGTTTAACCCGGCCGGTAAATTGACAAGATACTGATTCTGTACCGCCCACTCGGATACAATCCCCTTGGAACAGGCAAGTGACGGGTTGGTGATGGTGTTATCGTCCCAGTCGCCGTCGCGGTTCCAGTCGCACCAGATATTCACCCAGAGGTTCGTGCCTGGATTGACAACGTTGACGATATAGTCAAGTGTAGTCCAGCTGCATTTTGGCATATTGACCGGGAAGACAATACCGTCGTCGCCCATGTCTTTGTCAGGCGTATTGGTTGTGGGTATAATGTTGTTGGTGATGTCCTGATCAGGGCCTGTGTCGGCTTCGTTTTCACTGGTAATCTTCTTGCCCAGATGGGCCGCCACTGTCTGAGCATTCAGGTGAATCGGACCAAAAGGACCTGTGGCCCGGCCGTCGTTATAGACAGTCGGATAATGGGCCTTGACTCCCGAAGGGCCTCCCTTGGGATATGCGGTCATATTACGTCCGAAATTGTTGGTGCTGTCCGGGGCGTCGCCGAGATCCGATCCTTCTGTTGTTGTCGATGTACCCTCGCAACTGACACTTATAAGTCCCTCTCCGGTGTTGTCGCCGAATCCGCCTACTTCGATGAGGTACTGCTGTCCGGCGGTTGCATCGAAGGTTATCTCGGATTGCCAGCCGCAGGAGTCGTCGTTGCATCCTATCAGTCTGCTGTATGACGGATTACACCCGCCTCCGTTATAGACGGCCAGCTTGGTGTCGTAGCCGCTGCCGCATAGGCTGACTGTGGCCTCGCCAGTGCATGTAGCGGTATAGATATACCAGATGTTCGGGCTGGTCAGACAGTGCCCGGGGCCGTCAAACGTTGCATTGCTGGTGTTGAACGCCAGGCCTGTTACGTTACCTATTAGCTTTGCGTTCTGACAGTTATCGTTTGATCCGCTCGGTGGTGGAAAGGGACCTGATCCTGGGCCGATGCTCAATAAACCTGAACCAAAGTGACCTTCTGACCATCCCCCAATCTCGATGAGGTATTTGTCGCCGGCAGTAGCGTTAAATGTGATCTGAGACTGCCTGCCGCAGAAGTCGTCGTTGATATCGATCCTGTTTTCCCATCTCGGGAAGATACCGCAACCATCATAGAGATTAAGCTTGGTGTCAAATTCGCTCCCGCACAGACTGACGGTAACGTCGCCTGTGCTCGAAGCAGTATAGCAGTCGCAGATATCCGGGGTCACAATACTGTCACCGGGACCGTCATTCGTTGCGTTAGTGGTGTCGAATTCGAGGTTTAATACATCGCCGACCGAATATGCGTTATACCAATCGTCGTTAGATGGTGGAATACCGGGGCTGCTGTCGCAGCTAATGTTTAGCACGCCTGTGCCGAACTCATATGAATTGTGGCTGCCGACCTCGATTAGGTACTTGCTGCCGGCAGTTACAGGAAAAACG